>SKJK01000004.1 GCA_007121995.1 Desulfobulbaceae bacterium | reverse complement strand
TTTCCCTTCGCCGGTATTATCCGGATCAGGTTCAATGGGTATCATCTCAGGCAGAACGCCACCCCCAGCGATGGTTCCTGTATAAAGGAGACGAAACGATTTGTCAACCATTGTCACGTCGGGAATATTGTCTCGGGAAACCACTCCGACTCTCACCGGAAATGCACGTAGCACGAGCATAATCAACAAAATGGTAGAAAACGGGGAAGCCGAGAAAGAAAGGGGGACGGCTGAGAGGTGCAGCGGGGAGACAAAAAGGAAAGCAGAGAGTGTTGACGATTAAAAAGCAGATGCTGACAGCGACGAATCGATCTTTTTATAAAACTTATGTACGCCGTACTGTCCGGTGAACATTTTGTGCTCTGCCCAATGCGGATCGACATCAACATGATGATAAAAAGTCGAACCATCGGTGAAATCAGGGGTAGTCATCGCTTTAAGGGCGACACGTAGACTCTCCCCCAACGGGTTCATCTCCAGAGGAACATACGATTGATTTTGAAAGGTCCAACTGAACTGATACGGCGCCAGAACAATATCAGCCACGCTTTTCTGTTCCTCCATGGCCCGATTAAGCGTGACGTGAGCAACGGCTAACTGCCCGATCTCGGGTTCGGAGCGCGCTTCGTGATACACATTGAGGGTCAGCCAGAGCAGACTTTCAAGAAAACCCATAGTATCCTTCCTACTCTACCGCCTCGACGGCGCGGACAGCCGGAATTTCACTTTTGACAAATTTTTCGATCCCTTCCTTGAGGGTGATCCGCGACATCGGGCATCCCTTACAGGACCCTGTCAATCGGACTTTGACAACCATATCAACATCAAGGTCGACAAATTCAACATCGCCGCCGTCTCGTTGCAAAGTTGGCCGAACCTGCGCCAGTACTTTTCTCACATTTTCCTGCAATTGTTCCATAAAGAACTCCTCTTTGCCGGGATAATATTGTAGCATTTAACAACATACTATAGCATCATTGTATCGATCAGACAAGGGACCACCATCAATAAAGAGTTATCCTGAGTGGAACAATCGGAAATTCAAGAAAAAATCCAAGGTATTGTCGAACGGGTCACCTATCATGACGAGGCCAGTGGCTGGTCAGTCCTCAAGGTTACTCCATTTCGGGGATACGGCGAACTGGTCACAGTTACCGTACATCAGACCCGGGTCTTTGCCGGTGCCACCATGGAATTTATCGGCAACTGGACCCATCACTCCCGATTCGGTCGCCAGTTCAAGGCTCGATTCGCCACCGAGCGTAAACCGGCCAGTGCCGGAGCCCTGGAAAAATATCTGGGATCAGGTTTGATCAAGGGAGTCGGCCCCAAAACCGCGCAACGGATTGTCCGCCATTTTGGCGCCCAGACCCTCACTGTCTTTGAAGAAAACATCAATCGTCTGACCGAGGTTCCCGGCATCGCCGAAAAAAAACTGACCATGATTCAGGCGGCCTGGCTCGAACACCGGGCGATTCGGGATGTCATGATTTTCCTCCAATCACATGGTATTTCTACCCTTTTTGCTGTTCGTATCTACAAACAGTATGGGGATCGCGCCATTGCCGTGGTGCAGGAAAACCCGTATCGGCTGGCCCAGGATATGTATGGCATCGGATTTTTCACCGCGGACCGGGTGGCGCTGTCCATTGGTTTTGCCCTGGACGCACAATTGCGCATCCGTGCCGCTATCCGCCACGTACTCTCCGCGTCCCGGGAGATGGGTCACTGCTACCTGCGGCAGGACCAGATCAATGTCCAGACAGAGGAGCTGCTGCAGCTTGATCTGACCAGCGATCTTTCTGCACACCTGGAGGCCATGGTCCGGGAAGAGCAGGTACGGGTGCGAATGTTGCCGGACGCCCAAACAGGAGGGCCGATCCCCTGTTATTACGCCAAATCTTTATATTACGACGAAGAATACGTGGCCCAACGGCTGGCCGGCTCGGTAAGGGTACGCGGAGTTGACCTTGTTAAGGTGTCGGATTGGATCCACCGCTACACGCACCAACACGACATGGCCCTGAGCGAGGAGCAGGCCCGGGCAGTTTGTTCGGTGATCGACCAACAGTGCTCCATCCTCACCGGTGGCCCGGGATGTGGCAAAACCACTACGACCAAGGTCATCGTCGCCCTGTTGCAGGCCATGCGTCTCTCGGTTTTGCTCACCGCTCCCACCGGACGGGCGGCCCAACGCATGGGCGAGGTGATTGGTATAGAAGCCAAAACCATTCATCGCCTGCTCGAATTTCAAGGCACTGGTTTCAAACGGTGTGAAGAAAACCCGCTACAGGCTGATTGTATTATTATCGACGAAAGCTCGATGCTCGATATTTCGCTCACAGCCTCTCTGCTCAAGGCCGTGGCACCGGCAACATCCATTCTGTTCATTGGCGATGCCGACCAGCTCCCGCCGGTTGGGGCGGGTAATGTCCTTTTTGACCTGATCAAATGCGGCCGCATCCCCTGCCACCGCCTGAACACTATTTTTCGCCAGGCACAGGAATCGACCATTATCACCACCGCCCACCAGATCAACAACGGCGATGTACCCAAACTGGAATCACCATTTAAATCACCGCACATCTGGAAACAGACTGACTGTTTTTTCATTGATTCTGCCGAAGCAACCAAAAAAGAAGTACAATTCGTCACCAAAGTACGACAACACTATGCCGACATCGAAGCCCGGGAGGAACTGTTTGCTCACTCCCTCCTTGAGCCGCAACTCCCGGAAACAGAGGGCCAGGGGTATACCTTCGCCATTCCAGCCCAATTCAGTCATGTCTCCCCTGAGGCGTTGATGACTGCTGACTCGGCCGCCGACGAACTATTGGCCCTGGCCAGAAGAACCCACCCCTGGTCTTCTCTGTATTTCGGACTTACCGCGATTGATGTGGTACGCAAACTGTACCAGGAATGGATTCCTAAATATTTCGGCCCCAGCATCGAAATCCAGGTATTAACCCCGATGATCCGCGGCTCGTTGGGTGCTGCCAGCCTCAACATTATGCTGCAGCAGAGTCTCAACCCACCCGGCAAAGAGACGGCAGAAATAACCATTGGTGAGCGCATTTTTCGCACCGGCGACCGGGTCATTCACCGCCGCAATAATTACGATCTGAATGTTTTCAACGGCGACATCGGCGCAATCACCAGGATCGACAATATCAATCTCTGTTGCGAGGTCACTTTCCTGCCGGATCAGCGACGGGTCGAATACAACCGCGAACAGATCACTGAACTCGATCTTGCCTACGCCATCACCATTCACAAATCCCAGGGATCTGAATTCGATGCGGTCATCATTCCAGTACTGACCCAGCACTATCGCATGCTCTTTCGCAACCTCATCTACACCGGACTGACCCGGGGCAAAACACTGGCAGTCCTGGTTGGCTCACGCCAGGCACTGGCCATGGCGGTGCGCAACCAGGACACACCCCAACGACAAACCGCCCTGGATCTGCTCATCCAAAAGTACTGTACCTCCATGACTGCCAGCCAGCTCCCCTGAAACGAATCAGGTTTTAATTTCGGTATCATTTGTTACGCTACACCCTCATCAGCCGCCCTTCGGGGCAAGGAGACCTTATATGGAAATCAAGTGGGACAGTATGCCCTGCAACGATCGATTTGATCCCAGAAAGGGAGAAAAAACCATGAAAGCCGTTGTTACTCTCGGCAATGGTGGATACGATCAACTCAGGCTACGGGAGGTTCGCCTTCCAGTACCTGCAGCCGGTGAAGTGTTGCTGCAGGTACTTGCCGCCGGGGTGAACAACACGGAAATCAATACCCGCGTTGGCTGGTACTCTTCTTCAGTGACGACAAGTACGGAAGATGCCGCAACCACTGATAACCGGCAAGGAGATGCAAAAACAGATGGAGGATGGAACGAGGTGACCCCCTTCCCTTTCATTCAAGGGACCGATTGCTGTGGCCGCATTGCTGCCGTTGGCCCCGGTGGTGACCCGGCTTCCCTCGGCACTCGCGTGCTCGTCCGCCCGTGTATGCGACCATCAGGCTTTGTATCTTGGGACAATATCTGGATGGGTTCCGATTTTGACGGGACCTTTGCTCAATTTGTCAAAGTACCCTCCGGGGAAGTGTTCCCGGTGCATTGCGATTGGAGCGATGCCCAATTGGCGACAATCCCCTGCGCCTATGGAACAGCGGAGAACATGGTGCATCGTGCACAAGTTGCTCAGGGAGACCAGGTGCTGGTCACCGGAGCTTCAGGCGGTGTCGGGTCAGCTGTGGTCCAACTTGCCAAACGCCGGGGTGCCACGGTGACGGCAATCACGGCACAGGGCAAAAGCGAGCAGGTACGTGCCATCGGAGCTCACCAAGTCATTGCCCGGGATGCGGATCTCCTTGCTTGTCTCGGTCCAAACACCATGAATGTTGTTATCGACAATGTTGCCGGATCTGCTTTCGGGGACCTGCTTCAGATATTGCAACGAGGGGGACGATACGTGTCGTCCGGAGCCATCGGCGGTCCGCTGGTGTCACTTGACATGCGCACTTTCTACCTGAAGGATCTGTTACTGATAGGTTGTACAGCCTGGGACGAACCCATTTTTCCCCAACTTGTCTCGTACATCGAGCAGGGCCAATTACA
>SKJK01000045.1 GCA_007121995.1 Desulfobulbaceae bacterium | reverse complement strand
CACCGCCACGGTGAGGCCACGGAGAGGCGCCATGTGCTGGATCCCGTGCTCGGCGTCAGGATCCGACGGGAGCTGTTTACTCCCTGGTTGATGGAAGAGGAGGATATGGTGCTGTTCACCGCTGCTCATGAGCAGGTTCATAAGCGTAAGGCTCGTTCCCGGTATTCCATGCAGGAGTTGTTTGTCGGCCTGGCACCGGCGAGACAGCCGCGTCTGTTGCTGCTTGTGGCCGTGGAACGGGATCATCTCCTGCCTGCACCGCCGCAAAATCGCCTGGGCACCGATATGCTCGAGGAAATGGGCAGGGAGCTGTTGTCCTTGTTTATCCAAAAAGAATTCACCGATACCCTGCTGGAGGAGCCACCGGAAAAAAGCGAGGAAAATTTGCGGCAATTTTTCATCAGCAAGCGGCTCAATATCTTCCAAGAGCCGGAAAAAAATCGTGAGCAGGTTGCGGTCATGCCCTCGGTAACAGGATTAAGTCTGCGCAGGGGCTTGCAGGTCCTCAGTCCTTACAATATTAAAGTCCGGGTACATGGTTACGGCAGGATCATCGCCCAGCATCCCCTCCCAGGGACATCCTTGGCGGGTGTTGATGAATGTATCCTCACGCTCGATTCGAATGGAGTGCAGCCATGAACTCCTTATCTTCTCTTCTGCAAGTGCTTGACTTGGTCAAACCGGTGCCAGCTTCGGAGTCGATTTTGATACAGCCGGTCGTTAGCGTGACCTGCGATTCAAGGAAAGTCGTTCCGGGAAGTATCTTTGTCGCCATTTGTGGAGCAAAAGCTGATGGGCGGGCCTTTATTTCAGAGGCGATTGCCCGGGGCTGTCTGGCTGTGGTGGTGGAGATCGACACGGATGCGCCCAAACCGGCCGATACGGTTCCTTTTATTCTGGTGCGCGACTGTCACGATGCCCTGGCTCGTCTGGTCGCCGCTTGGTACGGTCATCCCGGCGAGCGAATGCAGCTGATCGCGATCACCGGGACCAACGGCAAAACAACCTGCAGCTGGCTGATCGAAGGCATGTTACTGGCCGCCGGGTACCGTCCCGGAGTGATCGGTACGGTCAATTACCGGTACCATGACGGTACGGATGTTCATATCCTCGGTGATGCCGCTCTGACCACCCCTGATCCCGAAACCCTGCAGGGATTGCTGCATACCATGGCCGACAACCAGGTCACGCATGTTATCATCGAAGTTTCCTCTCATGCCCTGGCGCAGAAACGATTAGGGGCCATCTGTTTTGACGTTGCTTTGTTCACCAACCTCAGCCGCGATCACCTTGACTACCATGAAACCATGGAACGGTACTTTGCCACCAAGGAAACGTTATTCCACACCCACCTCAAGAAAGACGGGGTGGCGATCATTGTTGTCGATAATGACAACGAGCGACACCCTTCCTGGGGTGAACGATTGGCAACGTCTTTACCATCGCAGACCTCCCGTATCCGCTGTGGATTGGCAAAAGAATGCGAAGTTCGCGCAAGCTCGATCGAGCAGACCGTTCGAGGTTGTACCTGTACCCTGCACCTCAAAGGAGAGCAATTGCCCTTCACCTCTTTGCTCACCGGCAGGCATAATATCCTCAATGTGCTGGCCGCCGCCGGGGTCGGTTTGAGCCTCAATCTGCCCGTTGCCCGGATTTGCGGAGGATTGGCACAGGTGAGCCGGATTCCTGGACGTCTGGAGCGGGTGGTTCCAGCCGGTGTGCAAGAAAACGAGGTGTCGGCAGTCTTTGTCGATTACGCCCATACTCCGGATGCTCTGGAAAATGTCTTGCAGACCGTGCGGCAATTGACCACAGGACGTCTTTTCTGTGTCTTCGGATGCGGTGGTGATCGTGACCGGGGTAAACGGCCGTTGATGGGTATGGTTGCAGGGCGACTGGCCGATGTGGTCCTGCTGACCTCGGATAATCCAAGGACCGAGGATCCCGAGGCTATCATCAGTGCTATTGCTCAAGGAGTTGCCTCCGTTGGTCGGCAGCTCTTTTCCTCCCAGGAGGTGTTCACCGCTGTGCCGTCGATGGATGGGTATGCCGTAATCAGTGATCGCCATCATGCCATTGACCTGGCCTGCAGTCTGGCCACAAGTCATGATACCGTTGTCATAGCTGGTAAAGGCCACGAACAATATCAGACCATTGGTACGACCAAACATTTCTTTGATGATCGTATTGCGGTCATGAACGGATTATTGCGCTGGAATGAACGGCATCTGCTGGCCGCAACCGGCGGCACGGTTGCCGGCGGAGTGCAGCAGGAACTGTTCGGCACAATTTCCACTGACTCCCGGACTCTTGCTCATGGTGATATCTTTGTCGCTCTGGATGGTGAAACCTTCGACGGCCATACCTACATTGAGGCGGCAATAGCAGCCGGAGCCCTTGCGGTGGTCGGGTCCCGAATGCCGGAGAACCTGCCCGCAGGGATTCTTTTCATCCTGGTCCCTGATACCCTGGAGGCATTGGGTCGACTGGCCGCATATCGCCGGCGTCTTGTCGGCGACCGGGTCAAAGTGACCGCCGTCACCGGCAGTTCCGGCAAGACCACCGTCAAGGAAATGACTGCGGCGATTTTTGCCGAAGCCATGGCAGATGTGCACACTGGCATGGATCCTGTTCTGAAAACCCAGGGGAATTTTAATAATCTTGTTGGGTTACCCCTCTCACTCCTTCCTCTGGAGGCAGGCCATCGACTGGCAATTCTGGAAATGGGAATGAATGCACCCGGCGAGATAGCCTGTCTTGTCGCCATTGCCGATCCTGATGTGGGCTGCATCAACAATGTCCATCCCGCCCATCTCCTGGGCCTCGGCAGCATCGAAGGGGTCGCCCGAGCCAAAGGAGAACTTTTTGTCGGTATGCGGCCTGAAGCAGTGCGGGTCGCCAACTACGATGATCCGCATGTCCGGAGACTGGCCGCCCAGGCACCGGGAAACCAGATCGGTTTTGCGGTGACTGATTCCGGTCGTCGCCATCGACCATTTATCCGCGTCACCCGGCAAAAGAATCTGGGAGAGCGGGGCATGCGGTTTACCCTCCATATCGGTACCTGGCAGACCCGTCTCACTGTGGCGGTCGCCGGAGCGCATAACGTGGCCAACTGTGCCGCAGCTGCAGCCATTGCTCATGCCGCCGGTATTGCTCCAGAGGCTGTAGCCCGGGGCCTTGAACGATACAGAGCCGTGGACAAACGCCTGGTGATCTCCGAGTTGCCCGGAGGGCTGCGGCTGGTCAACGATGTCTATAACGCTAATCCAGCTTCCATGGCGGCGGGGTTGCGTACAGTGGTTACTTTTGGTTCCGGCTGCCGTCATATGGCCATCCTTGGCGACATGCTTGAACTCGGTCCGGCTGCCGAAGGTTTGCATCATCAGATCGGTACCCTGGTAGCGCAACTTGGCTATGCCTTTCTGGCGGTGACCGGAGCCCATGCTTCCCTGGTAGCCAGGGCCGCCGAGTCCGAAGGGATGAAGCCGATGGATGTACAGATTTTTCAGGAACCACGGTCCATCGCCACCTGGGTCTCACAGCTGCTGAACGAGGGGCGCTTAACCCCGGATGACTGGCTGCTGGTCAAGGGATCACGCGGCATGCGCATGGAATCATTCATCGAGGCACTGACGCAGCGGCTTGCAAGCGTTTAATGAACAGGTTACATCATGTTTTATAATCTTCTGTATCCCCTGCACATAGAATTGAGCTGGCTCAATGTGTTCCGATATATCACCTTCCGTTCCATCGGTAGCGCGGTGACCGCCTTCCTTATTCTGGTTGTCATCGGGCCGTGGCTCATAGCCTGGCTGCGGAAAAAACAGATCGGCCAGGTCATTCGTGAAGACGGGCCGCAGAGCCATTTTTCCAAGCAGGGTATCCCGACCATGGGCGGGGTGCTGATCCTTTTTGCCATGACCAGTTCCGCCCTGCTGTGGACCGACCTGCGCAGTGATCTGGTCTGGTTGTTGATCGGTATCAGTCTGTTTTTTGGTTCCATAGGTTTCTGGGATGATCTGAGGAAAATCCGTAAAAAAAACTCACGTGGATTGAGCGTTCGGGGAAAACTGATCCTGCAGATAGGGGGTGCATCATTGGTGGGTCTCTATCTGCTCCTCAGCCCAAACTATGACGGTATCCTCAGTTTTCCGTTTTTCAAGACCCTGCAGCCGGATCTGGGGTGGTGGTATCTGCCCTTTGCCGTTTTGGTGATTGTCGGAGCCTCCAACGCTGTGAATTTGACGGATGGGCTTGACGGCCTGGCGGCGGGGCCGGTGGTGGTGACTGCCTCCACTTACTTGATTTTTTCCTATGTCGCCGGAAATGCTCTGGTGGCCAGCTATCTGCAGATTCCTTTTGTTCAGGGCGCCGGTGAGGTAACGGTCTTCTGTGGTGCCATTGTCGGGGCGTGCCTCGGTTTTCTCTGGTTCAACTGTTATCCGGCACAGATTTTCATGGGTGATGTGGGGTCGTTAGCCTTAGGTGGCACCCTGGGCACGATAGCCATTATTACCAAACAGGAATTTCTTCTTGTTATTGTCGGCGGTATTTTTGTCATGGAGGCCTTGTCCGTGATCATCCAGGTCGGCTATTTCAAGATGAGTGGTGGAAAGAGGATTTTTCTCATGGCACCT
>SKJK01000294.1 GCA_007121995.1 Desulfobulbaceae bacterium | reverse complement strand
CTGTTCCTGCTCCGGGTCGGTTTGCTCCTTCGGGGTTGGTGCGGCGCCGGCGATGAGTCGCTGCATCAATTGCCGGTTGATCCAGACCGCCCCGGCGGCCACGGCGCCGGCGGCCTGAGACAGCCGTTGCGGGCTGATATAACTGTTGGCATAGCCCACCACCCCCAGACGGAGAAAACCCAGACCTTCCTGATCATCGGGGCGGTCGGAGAGGATAAACAGGCGGCAGTCAGGCAGCCGGTCCCGGATATAGGCGATGATCTCTCCATCCACCAGGGGGCGGTGGAGCAGGAGCAGATCAAAGCTGACCCGATCCTGCACCAGCAGAGTGAGATCGCGCAGCGAGGCGGCCTGGTGCACGGTGAAGGGGGCTTTCAGGGCCTGGTGCCAGCGCTTGCGCAGGTCGGCGATACTGCTGCAGAGAATCAGGTTCATGGTTAACGCTCCCGGAGGGCAGTATGCTTGGCCCGCAGGACTGGTTTGAGCAGATAGGAAAGAATGGTCTTTTTACCGGTCATGATATCCACTGAAACCACCATGCCCGGGATGATGGGCAGGGGGGATGCTTCGCTGCCAAGGTGGGTCTGACGGGTACGCAGACGGACCAGGTAATAGTCATCCCCCTGGTTGTCGGTGATCGAATCGGCGCTGATATGTTCCAGGTCGGCCTCAAGACCGCCGTAGCTGGTGAAATCGTAGGCCGTGAATTTGACCATGGCTTCCTGGTTGGGATGAAGAAAGGCAATGTCCTGGGGTTTGATCCGGGCTTCCACCAGCAGGCTGTCCTCCAGGGGGACGATTTCCACCAGATCCATGCCCGGTTGGATGATACCGCCAACGGTATTGACCAGGATCTGGTTGATGGTGCCGCGCACCGGTGAGCGGACCGCGGTGCGCTCCAGGCGGTCCATCAGGGCTACGGAACTGGCGGTGATGCCCTCCAGCTTGGCGTGGGCCTCGTTCAATTCGCGGCGGGCGGTGGAATGAAAGCTCAGGCGTTCGTCTTCCATGGCCTTTTCAGCTTCGATAATCTTGGATTGCACCCTGGGAATGGCCAGGCGGGTGGCCTCGATATTGCCCTGCATTTCACTGGCCTGACGCTGCAGTCGCAGTACTTCGACTTCAGAGACCGCACCTTGTGCCACCAGGGGTTCGGTCAGGGCCAATTCCCGTTGCAGCAGCGTATGGGTGCGGTTCAGTTCCGCCAGTCGGGATTGCAGTTCCGTCAGTTCCTGCTGCCGTTGCCGATGCTGTTCTTCCAGGATCTGTACCTTGGCCGCCAATTGGCGGGCGCGGGTGTCGTAGAGCTGCTGCTCGCGCCGGCCCAGCTCCGGGCGCTCCTGAGCCACCTCCTCGGGGATGGCAAAGGCCTTGTCATGGGTTTCGGCCTCCAGACGGGCGATCTGCGCTGTGAGGGCCAGATACCCGGCCCGACTTTCCATATAGGGGGCGGCAAACCGGGTCCGGTCGATTTCCAGGAGCAGTTGGCCCTTGTCGACTATATCGCCAACCCGGACATGGAGCTGGGAAAGAATTCCGCCCTCCAGGTTCTGCACCACCTGAATCTGCTGCGATGGGATGACTTTGCCGCTGCCCCGGGTTACCTCGTCAATCTCGGCAAAGGCCCCCCAGACCAGGAATACGATCAAAAATAAACCGGACAGCCAGATGATGATCCGCCCCCCCCTGGGGGTCTGGATTAACAGCGTGGTGCGAATATCCGTGGTCAGGTCCATATCTCCGGTGGGCAGGCGATGGAAGACTCCGGCGGTTTTCTGGGGCTGGCTGGCAGAGGAGCTGGCTTTTTCCATGGAAGTTTGCAGGGGTTACAGTTGGATCTGGCCGGATTTCACGGCGGTGAGGACCTGGTCACGGGGCCCGTCCGCTACTACTGCGGCATTGTCGATGAGCACGATCCGGTCGACCAGGTCGAGCAGTGACCCTCGGTGGGTAATGAGGATCAGGGTTTTGTTGGTCAGCAGCTTCTGCAGGTTGGCCTTCAGGCGGCTCTCGGTGCGATTATCCATGGAACTGGTCGGTTCGTCCAGGACCAGAATCGGTGGATCGTGCAGCAGAGCTCTGGCCAGGGCCACGCACTGTTGCTGGCCGCCGGAAAGCCCCCGCCCCTGTTCCCCGACTTCCAGATCAAAGCCCTTGGCATGTTTACCGACAAAGTCATTGACCCCGGAGAGTTCGGCAGCCCGGAGAATAAGGCTGTCATCCACATCCGGCGAGCCGAGGATGATGTTGTCCCGGACGCTGCCCCGGAACAGGGTGATGTCCTGGGGCACATAGCCGATGAAACGGCGCAGTTCGGCCGGATCGATCTGGCGGATATCGGTATCATCCAGGCAGACCATGCCGCCGGTGGGCTGGTACAGGCCCAGGAGCAGTTTGCCCAGAGTGGTTTTTCCCGAGCCGATGGGGCCGATGATCGCCACCCGTTCGCCTGGTTCGATGGTCAGGGAGATGTTTTTCAGGGCTGGCGACTTCTGGTCTGGGTAGCTGAACTCGAGGTTGGCCAGAGTGATCCTGCCCCGGCAGTGGCCGCGATGAAGAAAGGAGGTCTCCGTTGGTCGCTCTACCGGGAGCTCCATGATTTTGTTGAGGGTGGCCAGGGCTATTTTGGCCCGGTGGTAGCGGGTGGCGAGATTGACCACCTGGGACATGGGAGCGATGGGCTGACGGGAAAGGATGACCAGGGCGATGATACCGCCCTGGCTCAGTTCGCCGGCCGCTATCCGGTAGACGCCGCCGATGACCACCCCCACCACGGTCAGGTTCATGATGAGGTCGGAAAAATGACTCACTGAAGAAGAGAACAGCCGGGAACGGCTGCTCCAGATGGCGATATAACTCACCGCTTCCTCCCAGGCCCGTTGGATCTGCCCTTCCGCCCCCAGCAGCTTGATGGTTTCGATGCCGGATAACCCTTCCACCAGAATGGCATTCTTCTGGGCCGAGGCCTGGAAGCTCTTTTCCACCGCATGTTTGAGCGGAGCCTGAATGAGGAGTCCGAACAGAGCCATGAGCACCACCGCGGTCAGATGGATGTAGACCAGCGGTCCTCCCAGGTACCAGATGGCGGTCAGGGCCAGCACCATGAAGGGCAGATCAATGAGGCCGGTGATGGAGAACGAGGTGATGAAATCGCGGACCGATTCGAACTGCTGCAGATTTTTGGAAAAGGCTCCCACCGATTTGGGGCGGACCTCCAGGCGTAGACCGAGCACTTTTTCCAGCAGGGCCGCTGAGACTTGCAGGTTGGCCTTTTTACCGGCTTCGTCGATAAAATAGCCCCGCAGGCCGCGCATGAGCAGGTTGAAAAGGTAGATGATGCCAATGCCGACGGCCAGCACCCAGAGCGTATCAAAGGCCAGGTTGGGAATGACCCGGTCGTAGACGTTCATGGTGAAAAAAGGGCCGGCAAGACCAAAGATATTGATGAGCAGCGAGGCCAGCAGAACATCGCGGTAAATGCGCCAGGATGAAAAAATCGTCCCCCAGAACCAATGCTTATGCTCCGGGGTCCCTACCTTCTGGGACTGGGCGTCCTGGCGGAATCGAGGCCGGACAAAAAAGGCATAGCCGCTGTAGAGCTGTTCGAGTTCTTCCAGACTGAGCCTGGTTTCTCCCAGACCAGCCTCCGGCAAGAGCACGGTGGCCTCTTTGTTCTGGTGGTCCACGGCGGCGAGCAGGCAGGCGCGGCCATCATCGAGGAGGAGCACGGCCGGCAACTCCAGGCCGGTCATGCGGGTCAGTGGTCGTTTGAGCAGGCGTGATGCCAGCCCGGCCCGGGCTGCGGCCCGGGGGAACAGTTCGACCGTGAGGCGGTTTTCCACCAGCGGCAGGCCGGCGCGCATCGCTGTCCGGGATAACTGCAGATTGTAGAGCCGGCCAAGCTGCATCAGACAATCGAGCAGCGGGTCGTCAATGGTTTCGCCCTGATGCCGTGGGAGGCCTGGGTCGGGACGATGGTGGATATCCTGTTTGGTCATGGGCGTAGGAGGCGAGGGCGGTTGTCGAGCAGTGGACTCTTATGCTATATTTGATAGTGTATCACAGGGATGCCGGGCATATCAAGGACCTCAAGGAGTTATGACATGTTGTGTATCGAACGGGATCAAAGCGGCGCCATCGTGGCCATACGTCGGGTCGAGGATCGGCCGGGGCTGGAATCTGCCTCGTTACTGGATGAGGAAGTGCTCGGTTTTCTTCGTGACGCCGGGGAATTGGAGAATCTGTCGCAGCTGATGGCCAGTACCGACACCGCTATTGTCCGGGTGCTGGAGGATCTCATCGATCTGCTCATTGATAAAAAACTGATCCTGTTCACCGACCTGCCGCCGGCGGCCCAGGAAAAAATTCATGAGCGGAAACTGTTGCGTAGCCGGATCGGCTCTGTTTCGCTCATGGTTGATGATATTCTCTGAGTTTTTCACCGCAGAAGTTCGTCCAATGGGCGGGGGTGTTGAATGAAAAATCCCTGAGCCCCGTCCAGGGGCATGGTTGTCAGCGTTCGCCATTGCGCTTCGGTTTCGATCCCCTCCACCATCACTTTGATATCGAGGCTGTGGGCAACGGTACACAGGGTGTTGATGAAAAAGGAGCTGTCGCCGTGGTCATCCTGCAATGCATTGGTG
>SKJK01000185.1 GCA_007121995.1 Desulfobulbaceae bacterium | reverse complement strand
ATCCGACGGAGAAGCAACATGAGGGGAAAAGCCAACAGAGCGATGCCGCGACGTACCCAGCCATCCTCCCCCACAGTCATTTCTTCGGGTCGGAGGAGCGTGGCCCCATACAGGTCCGGAGCGACATCAGCGCCGCCGCCGAGAATCAGTCCATTGAACTCATTGATGGAACAGGGGTTTTGCGGGGTGATACGCCTACTTCGCCCCCCGGCGCGCCAGACAGCGAAACGGGTAAACCACCAGGCCGCCATTCCGCCGTGGTCCGGCCCTGTTATACCGATCAATGGACGAGTATTTTTTACCTGTCCAACCATTTTCCAAGCTTGCTCATCCACTCATCCATCATGCCGGCCACGACCTCTCCTGGCTGTTCAAGATAGGTGTGACAGTGTTTCGCCAATTGATTTGAATCCGCCGCCAATTTTTCGACCATTATCCAGTCGTTCCATGGTTGATCCAGTGACCAGTCAGGTTCGTCTATCTGGCTATTCGGCAGGCGATAATGAAATGTCGGGCGTGGTTTGATCAGGTGAGTTTCCACCGGAGCGGCCATAATCTGATCATGGTCCAGGTGGGCAAACAGAGGCAGCATGTCAAGGGGACGATTACGGGTTGGATTGTGGTGGAGATAATCCCGAATCAGGTCGGTCAGGTTCGGGGCATAGTTCTCCTGCAGAATCAATCGAATGTACTCTCCAGGAAAAGCGCGGATGAACGGTGTGACTTTACGGGCCAGGTCTACTGTGCCCCGTTCGGACAAGCGTTCATGCAAGAGAACATAGGCGCGCAAGATATCGCGAAAATAGGAAGCGCTCAAACTGGCAGTCTCGATATTGAATTGAGCGCCAAAAGCATAAACCAGAGCTGCCCGGGTACCCTTGGCACCGGCCTGAAACAGCCTGACGCGCAGCTCATCCATTTCTGCCAGTGCGGTCACGGGAATGGGAGGAGCTACTATTTCACTGGGGACGACACTTCGAGCCAGTTGGGTCACTGTCAATTCGATATCTTGCTGTTCCTCGAAATTTTCTGGTTCAATGCCGATTTTGGCAAGATAATCCAGGTAGGCATGGTCTTTTAAGAGACTGGCATCCAGTTCGACATGAAAGGTTCCGTGTCGGGTGTTTGTGACATCGATCTCAAACGAATTGTTCGGTGTGATCTGGCCACCGAAAACGTCTGCCACGGTTTGGGCCATGGCCATGAGGTCCAGGCCGGCCATCTCCAGTTCGACGCCGACGCGGCGGATATCACCTGCAGGAGTATGCAACTGATCAGGCATGATGTATTTTGGCATTATTATGTTCCTTGTTTTTCCGTTGGCAGGCTGGACGCTTTGAGCGTAGGCAGCATGGATCTTTTCCGTTCAGGTCTCCAGGACGCAGGCCGAGGCGCACACTATTTCAGGCGTTTTCTGGTTCAGCTCAACCTCTTTATCCCGATGATGAAAGATAAGGTCCGGGCCTTCCACAAGTCGATAGGTGGCGGTTTCCGGGAGAAGTTCGATTTCGATCAGGCTTCCCCGGAAAATCAGGCGAAAACGCAGTTGGGAGCAACCGTCGGGAAGTCTGGGGTTGAAAGTGATCTTGCCATTGTAATCCCGCATGCCGGAAAAACCGTACACCAGGACCATCCATGCTGCTCCTATAGAGGCGATGTGGCAGCCGTGGCGGATATTGTTGTTGATGTTGGCCAGATCCATCAAGACTGCAAAGCGGGCATATTCCTCTGCCTTGCGGTAATTGCCGATTTCAGCGGCGACAATACTCTGGATGCCAATGGAAAGAGAGGAATCTCCGGTGGTGAGGCGGTCATAATATTTGAAATTTCGTTTTTTCTCTTCGATGGAAAACTCGTTGCCCAAGAGAAGCATGGCCAGGACTAGATCCGCCTGCTTGATCACCCGGTGACGGTAGATGGTCAGGGGATGAAAATGAAGTAGCAGGGGGAATTTTTCCGAGGGCGTACCGTCAAGATCCCATTCTTTTCTTTCTAAAAAGTTGTCATCCTGGGGATGGATTCCGAGGTCCTTGTCATAGGGAAGATACATGTTGTTGGCAGCCCGCCGCCACTCTTCCACTTCTTTGGTTTCCAGGCCGGTTTTAATCTGTAATTCTCGATACATCTCTACATCTTTGCGGTGCAATTCTTCAATGGTGGCTACCGCGAATCGAAGGTTTTCCCGGGCCATGAGATTGGTATAGGTGTTGTTATCGACCACGGTATTGTATTCATCTGGTCCGGTTACCCCATTGATACAGAATTTATTGTTTTTTCGTTGTGAATAAAAGCCAAGATCCAGCCACAGGCGCGCCGTTTCCACCAGCATTTCAGCGCCTTCCCGGTAGAGAAACTCGTAATCTCTGGTGACCTCCACATATTTTTTCATGCCGAACATGATATCTGCATTGATGTGATACTGGGCGGTGCCGGCGGCATAATAGGCCGAGGCCTCATCGCCGTTGATGGTGCGCCAGGGGAACAGAGCGCCTTTCTGGTTGACATCCTGAGCTCGTTGTCTTGCCTTGTCCAGCATGCTGTACCTGAATCGGAGCAGGTTTCTGGCGATGCGGGGATTGGTGTAAATGAGAAACGGGAGCACATAAATCTCAATATCCCAGAAATAGTGTCCCTCGTATCCGTCCCCGGTCAGGCCCTTGGCCGGGATACCGGTGCCCTCGGTTCGGCTTGCCGCCTGACAGAGCTGAAACAGATTCCAGTGCACCGCCTGCTGCCAATCTTTTGACGAGCGGATACCCCGCTGTTGCTTGATCGTAATGTGCACATCACAGATACGCCAGAACTTGTCGAGAAATTGTTTCTGTTTGTTCACAATCGACTCAAATCCATCCTGTTTTGCCCGTGCCAGAGTCCATCCGACCCGTCTGCAGAGATCCCCAGGGTCGGACTTCTGTGAAGTGTGAAAACTCATCCATTTGGTGATCCGAATAGGGACATTCGGTTGCGCATCTACGGAAAAAATGATTCGGCCGTCATCATTCGAGGCTTCACTTTCCCATTTGATAGGGGTTTCGCTCTCTATGGTATGGTCAAAACCGCACCCCAGAGTCATCTGACTGTTTTCCGTTTTGAATCCGAGAATAATCTGCAACTCCTTGGTTATGTTGCATTGCGGATTCAACACTTTTTCCCTGAAAACCTTGGTATCCCGCGGGTCACCGCTGGTGCCGCGGATGGTTCGATGAGGGGTAATCTCAGAGACAATTATCACCGGCGCTTTGCTGTTGAGCACTGTTACTTCGTAGTGAATGGCTGCCAGATGGCGATGTTCAAAAGAAACCAGGCGGGTCGATTTGATGGAGACCAGTTTACCCGATGGCATTTCCCAGACAATATCTCTGGTCAGGATCCCCTTCTTCATGTCGAGGGTACGATTGAAGTATTTTAGTTCAGCAGTTGCCAGGGAGAAATGTTCATCATCGACATATAAGCGAATGACCTTGAAATCGTGTAGATTGACAATGGTCTGGCCGGTTTTAGCGAAGCCATAGGCCTGTTCCGGGTAGATGATCGGCCAGCTTTCATAAAACCCGTTGACGAGTGTCCCATGGTCATAAAAAGGCCGTCCTTCTTCAAAGGTACCCCGCATGCCGAGATACCCGTTACTCAGGGCAAAAATCGATTCCATCTGGCCGATATTTTCGGGGCAGAATTCTTTTTCGATAATTTTCCACTCATCACCCGGATATATGTAACGGGGCAGGTTGGCCTGTCTCCGGCGTTCCTGGTTGCGTCGATCCTGCTTGCGCCGCTCCTGTGATCTGTACAGCATATCTTTTCTCCAGGGTTTGTCCTGCCATGTATTGAGGATGCAGGACAAGTATTCGAAATAAAGCAATTACACGATGAGAGTTTTCAGGTCTGTAACCACGAGATCAGCCCCATTCGTCCGCAAGGCCTCCTCGTCCCCTTTGCGGGCTACGCCCACCACCAGGCCAAAGTTGCCGCTCTTTCCTGCCTGGACCCCGGCAATGGCGTCTTCCACCACCACCGATCGATCCGGGGTGGCTCCCAGTAATTCGGCGGCTTTGAGAAAAGAGTCCGGGGCCGGTTTGCCGTTGATACCGAGGGCATCCACCGTGGCACCGTCCACCCGGACGTCGAAATATTCTTCAATACCAGCAACCTTCAAGACGGCCTGACAGTTTTTACTCGAAGAGACCACCGCGGTTTTAAGGCCCCTGGCTCGTACATGATGAATCAGGGCCATGCCATCTTCCAGGATATCCACGCCCTGCTCACGCAGGACCGCTGTAAACAATTCATCCTTGCGCTTGCCGATTCCCCAGATGGTGGTCTGGTCCGAAGGGCCAGTCGGGTCACCGAAAGGGAGTGCAATGTTCCGTGAAGCGAGGAAACTGCGCACCCCCTCCTGACGCAGCTTTCCGTCCACGTACTGGTTGTAGTCGGAGGTGATGTCAAAGGGCGTGAAGGGCCGGCCGGTCTGCAGGGAATGTTCCGTGAGAAAATCGTCGAATACTTTTTTCCAGCAGACTGCATGCACCTTGGCGGTCTCGGTAACAACGCCATCCAGATCCTCTGCGCCTGCGCCGATGCGAAAAAGGTGACGGACCAGGTCAGACCCGCGGCGCGCAAGCGCGTCAATGATT
Source organism: Desulfobulbaceae bacterium (assembly GCA_007121995.1). Taxonomy (GTDB): domain Bacteria; phylum Desulfobacterota; class Desulfobulbia; order Desulfobulbales; family Desulfobulbaceae; genus Desulfobulbus. Next base: position 16 of record SKJK01000185.1, on the reverse strand, counting down.
CTTCCGAGGGCAGGTT
>SKJK01000063.1 GCA_007121995.1 Desulfobulbaceae bacterium | reverse complement strand
GTCATCCCCTGAATTACATTATACGGAGTAGTGGCACTGCCGCTGAAGCCACCCACCAACGTTCCGGTTTCATCGGCAAAGGAACCGCTTCCCCCCCACTGCACGCCGATATTGAAATCCTTGTTAACCTGCACCTCCATGATCAGGGCTTCCAGGTAGACCATCCGCCGCGGAATATCCAGCATATTGATCACTTCTTCCACGAGCATGTACTCATCCCGCGGACCGGTGAGGATCAAGGAGTTGGTCTCCACATCGGCAAGAATTTTCACTGCACGACTGATGGCCGGCGCCGCGGAGGACACATTGCTACCGGCAGCAGACGGGCTCTGATCATCGGGAAGATTCATCAGCACTTTGACCATTTCTTCGGCATTGGCATGCTGCAGATATATTACCCGTAGATTGCCTTCCCCCCTGGGAACTTCGCTGTCCATCTCGGCGGTCAAATCACGAATTCGCTGGATCGTGGCCCTGGAGGCAAAGACAATCAAGTCGTTGGTGCGCTCAAATGGGATGATCCTGATGGTCTCCGGTCGTCGGCCGGCAACCTGAGGTGATGCGACGAATAACTGACCAATGGCTCTGGCCACACTCTCCACCGATGCATGTTGGAGAGATATAAGCGCCAGCTCCTCTTCTTCATGGGGAATGTCAACGGCCCTGATAATCTCCATCAAGCGGGAGATATTCGAATGATAGTCAGTGATAATGAGTATATCGGACCTACTGTGGGCGACCATGACCGCGGTTCTGGAAACCAGCGGCGTCAACATGTTCCTCACCTCCTCGGCGCCCGCATGCTGCAGAGTGATGACCTGGGTCACAACCTTATCCTGCGGCAACATTCTGTCATCATCAAGGAGAGTGGCAATACTTTTCGTCCGCGCATGGACTGCAGGCACGATTTTAATAACCGAACCACTGGGCACGGTAGCAAAACCATGCACCTCAAGAACCGACTCAAAAACCCGATATGCTTCGTCTTCGGAAATACGGGTAGGCGAAATGATGGTCACCTTTCCCTTGACTTCGCGGTCGACGATAAAATTTTTCCTGGTCAATTCACTGATATATTTGATAAACAGATTGATATCAACATCATTGAAGTCGATGGTGACATATCGCTGCACCATCCCTTCCGGTCGAGTGACCGAGAGATTGGTATCAGCCGCCAGCGAAGTTGTCCCTCCTCCAGGAAAAAACAGCAGTGCCAACAACAGGATGATGGTGCCGTACACAATATTTTTCATACCCTTGTACACATCAGGAGGATCTGTTTTCTTTGCCATTTGACCTCTCTTTTTCCGTAAGCGTTCTTCAGCACGTACGGTTACCTGATAATAACCAATCACAGGATTTGTAACTAGGTGTTGTACCACACTCCTGTACCGGTGCATGATTACGGCATAGAACCGCCCCCCTCCAACGGCCCTTCAAGAGTCGGATCCGTGCCGGGCAGGGCGGTGTCAATATCGACCTGCTCGGGCGTGTCCGGAGCATCGGCACGGAATTGAATACGACGACGGGGCAAAGCCTCCGGCACCTGCCGTTCAATCACCTGTTCCTGCTCCAGAGTGGGATAGCGCAAGTCGGCTGAAATTGATGGCGAGGTGGCTTGATCTCGTTCCGGATCCTTGATATTGAGGATCTCTTCGTTGCCGTCTACCAGGAGAACCACCCTGCCCCGTTCGATCCGGGTAATCACTGCCCCCTGCAGTGTTCCGCCGACCCGATACATATTTTCCTGTTGAGTCAATTCGTCACGAATAATGGCGCGCGCATCATCAACACTACCTGAAACCGTGCCAAGCAGCGATAATTGCATCGTTGTTTCCTCAAGTGTGTCCAGCGCAGACAACGTCTGCGTAGCAACAGGTTGCTCGCCCTGCTCCAGTGCAGCCTTAAAAATATTCCGCTCAAGAATGACCTGGTAGTCAGTGATCGCCGATACCGGTTCATCCTGGGTCTGGATTGGCCTGGGCGACGTGACCTGCCCTACGGTGGCTGCAGGTATGGCCCTGTCCAACCTTTCAACGACCCGTCCATACCAGATGTTTACTCCGGTATACACGAGGAGAGCAATGAGTGCCATGCGACCAAGGACGTACACCACAATCGTTTACAACTCCTGTTCCAGTGCTTCGAAAAGCATGGAAAATTCATGAAAATGAATACTGGGCTCACCGACTTCCCCGGAAAGCAGAAACGGCAGTTCCCTGTCCCTGAGACGGTTACGGACGGCTTCCAGCAAAACAGCATTGTTCACCCTGCTGAAAAACCCGGGCCGGGGCTGCAGGGTGCCGCGAAGATCCAGCTGACTCTGTTCCAAGGGGTGCCGGATTCTTGTCTCGCCGCTGAATTGACCACTGAAAAAAGCTGAGTCAATCTCCCCGGAGGTGATACGGATACTGTCGCCAAGGGACTCCAGTTCCATGGCAATCCGGTCAAATGGGAACCATTGATGCATGAGAATGGCTCGTTTCAACTCGATTTGACCGTTCTCCAGCAGCACGGTACCGTGCATTTCTTCAATTTCCAGCCCATGGCCCCGCACCCTGCCGGTGAAAGATCCAAAAAGTTCTCCCTCTACTGACCGCTGCAGAGAAGGCTCCCAGACCTTGATATGGGCAATCTGAACTCTTTCGATTGTTCCTGTTAAGCGGAGCCAACCGTCTTTTTCCAGGATCAGGGTTCCGGACACTGTTCCTCCAGCCAGGTGAAGGAGATAGACCGCCTGCGGGTCTCCGGTGCGCAGACTTATGCCAGGCTTCGGTTGGAGGTGCATGGCGTCGATTTGCACCAGAGGTTGTCGTACATCATCAGCATGATATCCGGTAATCGCTTCAAAAACCAGCGTACCGGGCTGATGCAAAGCTGCCGAACCCATTTGCCAGGTCATATCCGGAGACAGAGTATTCAGGGCGCGTACAGACAAACGCTGCACAGCGGTTTCTGGAAATAACAGCCATAAAAACAGCGCCAACAGCAGCATGGTATAGAGAAGATAGCCAACCCGACCCCCCAGCCAGAAACAGACCTTTTTCACCATCAGCATTCCGCCTTTACCGGGACTCGATTCCGGCAACATGATCGATGCTCACCATCCGCAGGGTCACATCCAGGGTCGCATCTTCCTGGGTGTTTTCCTGGATAGTAATCCTATCGACACCTACCAATTGCTCGGGAGATTCGGTTTTTTCAAGAAACTGGACCAGTTGTCCAAGGCTGACGGCCTGCAGTTTCATTTCGATCAGGCTTTGCCGGTACAATTCATTGGCAGCGGATTGGGATGGTCTCATGTAGGCAATATGTTCTTTTACCTGACTCTCTGTGGTATTTTTTTCCAGAAAAGAAAACAGGCTGAATCCCTGATCTCGTTGCAGGAGGACAGCAGCGAGGGTGTCGTTTTGCTGATTGAGTTCTCCATACCGCTGCTGCATCAGTCGCATGTCGAGCAAAGCCCTTTCCCGGTCAACCAAACCCCTGGTCAGCCTGGCCCGATTGTCCAGAAACGGGAAAAGTAAAAACTGTAACCCGACAAAAAGCAGCAGACAGACCGCGCCGATTTGTACCGCTATCTTTTCCCGTTGATTGAGCTGCATCATCCCTCAACAAGCCGCAATCGGAGTTCAAAACGGATAATACTGGTGTTTCTCGCCATATCCGCCGTTGCCGACACAATCTCCACCTCCCTGTACCGGGGAGAAACGGCCAGACTGTTTTTCATGGTATCAACGGCTTGAAAGGTGTCGGTAATCCCCCTGACAAGGACGGACTCCCGGTCGACAACCAGTCGGCTGACCCGCAAGTCTACAGACTCGGGAATACGGGCGGAGATATCGGCCAACAGGGCCAGCACCCTTTTATCGGCGGCAAAGAGAGGGACCGGAGGCTCCGAACTCTCGATATTTCTCAATGCCGCCTGCATTTCAATATACGGTTCATGCACGGTGGTGACGGTAGGGAAGGTCTGGCGAAAAACAGCTGCCATTTCATCCCTGAGGACACGGTCACGATGTTGCAATTGCCGATAATCGTACCAGACATACCCGAGCAGAGAAAGCACCACACATGCCGCAACCATCCCGGCTGCGATCATCTGTCTTCTACTGGAAAAAATCTTCCGCTTGACGGCAAATTCGTTTTTGCGAAAATTCAGTGCGGATTTTCGTCGCAACCCCTGCAACGCCAGTGACAGTGCACTGTCAAAGCGATTTTTTCGCCACGTATCTCTGGCTTCATCTATCTCCCCTTCCCCACCATCAGGCAGCAGCGCAGGGGCCTCCACCGGCAAATTGAGAGCTCTGGCAATCATAGGGTGAAGAGCTTCTACTTCTGCCAGAGGACCGGTGAGCACAACCCGGTCCGGACGGCGTCTGTATCCGCTTTCAAGGTAGTAATAACTCAGACTCCGCTCCAGGGAAGTGCAGAAAAGGCGGACACATTGCTCCGCCATAGGCCGGTCCCCCATAACCACCTCATCCTCGGCAAGAAAAAAAGGAGGATGGAGTATCATTTCCTCGGGATGGGACAACCTCCGGAAGAAAACAGGCGTGTCATCTTGGACAAGCACCAGGGATATGGAATGAAAATCAGCGTGAACCAGAAGAAAATCAGGATGATGACGGGGATTGCGGGCCACTTGCTCGGCAAGGGCTGCCATCGAGGG
>SKJK01000025.1 GCA_007121995.1 Desulfobulbaceae bacterium | reverse complement strand
ACGCCTTGACAGGCGGAATCGAATCAAATATACGAAGATTTATTGATCCCCCACAAGGAGAATAATTATGATCGAAAATCTTGATCCGAGCATGGTTCACTGGGCCAGAGCACAATTCGCCATGACCGCCATGTACCACTGGCTCTTTGTGCCCTTAACGCTGGGCTTATCGTGGATCCTGGCATTTTATCATACCCTGTACGTGAAAACCGGCAGTGAGGAGTGGAAACAGCTCACTAAATTCTGGATGAAGCTTTTTGCCGTCAATTTCGTCATCGGCATTGCCACCGGCCTCATCCTCGAATTCCAGTTTGGCACCAACTGGGCCAACTATTCCTGGATGGTCGGTGATATTTTCGGCGCCCCGCTTGCCATTGAAGGCATTGTCGCCTTTTTCCTGGAAGCCACGTTTTTTGTGGTCATGTTTTTCGGCTGGAACCGGGTCTCCAAAGGATTCCACCTCTTCTCCACCTGGATGGTGGCTTTAGCTTCAAGCCTGTCCGCGGTCTGGATCCTGATAGCCAATTCCTGGATGCAGTATCCGATCGGCCAGGTCTTCAACCCGGAGACAGCCCGCTTTGAAATGGAAAGCTTTTTCACCGTGATCCTTTCCCCCTATGCGATCAACAAGTTCGTCCACGCCACCAGCTCTTCGATGATCATGGGCTCCCTGTTCGTCCTGTCCGTCTCGTCCTGGTTCCTGCTGCGGGGGCGTCATGTGTTGCTGGCCAAACGCTCCATTGTGGTGGCCGCGGTTTTTGGTCTGTTCGCCTCGGTCTTCACCATTTTCAACGGTGACGAATCCGCCTATGAGATAGCCCAGGTGCAACCGATGAAGCTGGCGGCTTTTGAAGGATTGTATGAGGGCGAGCGCAAAGCCGGCCTGGTGGCCTTCGGCATCATCAACCGGGATAAAAAGGTGTATGACGAGCAGGAACCCTTTGTCGGGCCCAAGCTCCATATTCCCGGGATGCTGTCGCTCATGGCCAACCGCTCCTTCGATTCCTTTGTTCCAGGCATGAAAGATCTGGTGTATGGCAATGCGGAGGAAAATATCCTTGGCTCAGCGCAGAAAATGTACCGGGGTAAACAAGCGGTGGCCAGCCTGGATGCCTTGAGACAGGCCCGGGCCGACGGCGACGAGGAAGCCGCCGCCATCCACCTCACCGAATTCAACCAGTTCAAGGAATTCCTTGGCTACGGGTATCTCGACAGGCCGGAAGATGCTCTCCCGCCGGTGGCACTCACCTTTAATGCCTTCCATATCATGGTAGCACTGGGCACTCTGTTTCCTCTTATTTTCCTTCTTTATCTGTATTTTTCCTACAAGGGAACTCTGGAAAACAAAAAATGGCTGCTGGGGTTGGGCACCATCACCTACGTGCTTGGCATGATCGCTTCCCAGGCCGGCTGGGTTGTGGCAGAGGTCGGTCGTCAGCCATGGGCCATTCAGGGGTTGCTGCCGGTGACCATAGCCCGGACCAACCTGACCACCGGGACAGTGCAGACCACCTTTTTCCTGTTTCTCGTCCTGTTCACGCTGCTGTTTCTTGCTAAGATCAGTATCCTGACCAAACAGATCATCATCGGCCCGGAGGAGAAATAACATGATAGCATTCGAGTACACAACGCTGCAGCATTTGTGGTGGCTGATCGTTGCCGTGGTCGGTTCCCTCTTTCTTTTTCTCACCTTTGTGCAGGGAGGGCAGAGCCTGCTTTGGCAGGTTGCCAAGACCGAAACGGAAAAGAACCTGGTGATCAACTCCCTGGGCCGCAAATGGGAACTGGCCTTTACGACCCTGGTCCTGTTTGGTGGGGCTCTGTTTGCCTCTTTTCCCAAATTTTACGCGACTTCTTTTGGCGGTGCGTATTGGGTCTGGATGCTGATCCTTTTTTCCTTCATCATCCAGGCGGTCAGTTACGAATTCCGCAACAAACCATGGAATATTTTCGGCAGTTCCGTCTACGAATTCTTTCTGTTCATCAACGGTGTCTTTGGTATACTACTGATCGGTGCGGCGGTCGGCACCCTGTACACCGGGGCCAACTTCACCCTCGACGCCAATAATTTTGTCACCTGGACCCACCCATACCGAGGCCTGGAGGCTGTTCTCAGCCTGTCTCTGGCCAGTGTCTTCAACCTTTCCCTGGGACTGTTTCTGGTGTTTAATGCCCGGACTCTGGGCGCCATGTATCTGGTGAGCAATATCGAACTCGGCCATGCGCCGGAAATGGCTGGCCGGTTACGGGAGGCCTGCAGGCTGAACTGTCTCATCTCTCTGCCTTTTCTCTTCATCATTGTCGGCTCTCTGTTGTTCATGCGTGGATATGGGATCGTTGACGATCAGGGGACTATCGAAAGTGTCTCCTTCAAGTTTCTGCATAACCTTATCGCCAATCCGTGGCTCATCCTGCTTCTGGTTGGCGGGATCGGCCTGTTGCTCGTTGGCGCCTGGAAAACCACCATTGTCGGCCAAACCAGAGGCATCTGGTTCAGCGGTCCGGGAACGGTCTTCATCGGTCTGACGGTTTTTCTGCTCCCGGCACTCAACCGCACCGCTTTTTATCCCTCCCTTGCCGACCCGCAGGCAAGTCTGACCATCTATAATGCCTCATCAAGCCCCTACACCCTGACGGTGATGACCTACGTGGCTATGGGGGTTCCCTTTGTCCTCGCCTATATCGGCTATGTCTGGTGGCTCATGGACAGCAAGAAAATGACCATTGAGGATACTGAGGACCGTTCTTCGTATTAAGCACAGACACCAATGGTCCACACTGCTTCAAGCCGCACGGGCTGCCGCACAGGGCAGCTCGAGCGAACTTTTCTTCACCGCCCGCTCCGGAGGAAATTATTATGAGTATTTTTTTATCTGTCACCTGGGTGCTTGTTATTATCATTTCCTACGTTACGGCTGTTCGCCTGCTGAAAAAATTCAACCTGTATTGAAATTGATGGTACCCATCACGCGGAGATGCACCTGTTTGGTTTACCGGCACAACCCAGACAACATAGAGCGGAGATTGTTATGAAAGGGATACTGGCGGCACTGACCATACTGCTCTGCTGTCTGACCACAACGGTCCAGGCCGTGGAGGAAGAAAATTGTGCAGCCAAGGCTCTTGCCGAGGTAGAGGTGCTCGACCTGCAGAGTGCGCAACGCCTTGCCCTGGCTGAAAATCCCGACATCGCCGCAGCCAGGACACGGGTTGAACAGGCCAGGGCCAGGGTCCGCCAGGCATCGGCCGCCTGGTGGCCAAGTCTCGATCTTTCCGGATCCGGAACCCGGCAACGACTTGCCGATGCACGATATCAAAACAATCAGGCAGTTGCCGCGCTGATGGGCGGCAATGCCGACCGAACTACTGACACTTTCGCCGCCGGCCTTCAGGCCACCTGGGTTCTCTTTGACGGCTTTTTTCGCACCTTCAAAGAGCAGGAGGCGTCCTACGGCGCCCAATCCGCCGACGAGAGGCTGCTCGACAGTCGCCGCCTGCTGGTCGCTTCCGTAGCCAGGGCCTATTTCAACACCCAACTCGCCCAGGCCAACATTGATATCGCCCACGCCGACGAGGCCTTTTATCTCCGCCAACTGGAAGACGCCCAACATCGTTACGATGTCGGCGCCGGCCGCTGGGGAGATGTCCTCAATTTCAAGGTTCAACTCAACTCCGCCCGGACTGATTTAATTCGCTTTCAGCGCGAATTTGAAGCCGCCGGCTACGGACTGGCTGCCCTCATGGGCCTGCCGGATGCGCGGCTCCCAGCCCATGTCCGCTTGGAATCCCTGGATCAGGAAGGACAGATCCGGGCATCCGTACTGGGTGAAGACCCTGCCCCTCTGATCCAGGAGGCCCTGACCATCCGCCCGGATGTCCGGAGCCTGGAGCTGGCGATCAGACAGGCGGAAGCTGTCACCGGCCAAGCCAAGGCTGCACTATACCCTCAGCTTCAGCTTGTCGGCGCCATTGAAGGCCAGCGGGAGGAAGATGCCGGTTTCAGCAACGATGATTTCAGCAATTGGGTGGGAGTGCAGATGCGCTGGAATCTCTATGCCGGCGGGGCCGATACTGCCAGGCGATTGGAGGCCGAACAGGCAAAAAGAGAAGCTGTCCATTCCCTGACAGGGTTACGCCATGCAGTAGCCGCCGAAATCCAGCAGGATCTGGCCCTGCTGGCCTCTGCTCAAGAGCAGGTCTCCCTGCAACGGGAGACAGTACAATTAGTACGGCAAAATAGAGATTTGGCAGAAAACGAATATGAAGCAGGCGAAGCGTCACTGGTCCGGCTCAACGAGGCCCAGCGCGACCTCAACACGACCCTTGGGCGCCTGGCCCTGTCCCTGGTCGCCTACCACATCGCCGAACAGCAACTGCTTGCTGCCACGGGACGGAACCTGGATGCCTTCCCCGATGATACCACAGGGGAGTAGGTATGTCCGCTATCGGAACCATGGAACTGGTGGTGGCTACGGATGCAATTGACAGCAACGGGCATGTCAACAATGTCCGCTACGTGCAGTGGATGCAGGAAGCGGCCATATTCCATTCGGCGCAAATCGGCTGGCCCCAGGATCGGTTCGCCGAGATGGGCAGGACCTGGATCGTCCGTTCCCACAGCATCGAATATCGTCATTCGGCCTATGTCGGCGAGACCGTGCTGGTTTACACCTGGGTGGCCTCCTT
>SKJK01000168.1 GCA_007121995.1 Desulfobulbaceae bacterium | reverse complement strand
AGGTACCGATATGTCTGAATGGTCTCAGCCTTGAGGCCGAGGGCGCTGTAGGCCTCGGCAACATCATACAGCAGGTCCGTCCCTAACCAGCCACGGGCAAAATACCTTCTGTTCTGCATGGCCAGAATCAATGCCTGGAAATACTCCTGGTTGCTGACCAGTTGTCGTATCACACCTGGGAGTTGCTGAAAGAGCAGGGCCATGGTTTCAGTGCGTAGAGAACCACTTTGAAAGCCCCGTAATAAGTCCATGCACTGTTCCACGCTCGTGCGGTGGTCTCCTGCAAGAGCGTTGACTAAGGCCTGCTTGAAGAAAGCCTCTTCACGCAAGGAAACAGCCACTGCCTCCTGGCCTAATTGACCGTACATAACTGCAGCGGTTGCAGCGTCAATACGTTGTGAAAGGTAATCCAGATCGGTTTGCTTGAGCAGGGCCCGTTCGCCTCCTTCGCTGGAGGCAAAGGCATCCCGAATCTGTACCAGGCTGATCCTGCCACTGCGTTCTGTCTCGGGAATGTGCAACCTCGACTGGGCTTCCCGAAACAGGGCCAAATCCTGATAGGGTTTGTTTCTGAGCAGTTCACTCAATATCCGATAGCTTTCGCTCGCTTCCCTATACCGTTGGTTCCTGTACAGTGCGTCACTAAAGCGGGCCAGAGACATCGGATCGCTATGGATGAGTTCCGGGTATCGCTCACGTATTTCCTGGTAGAGATCCAGTGCTGCCGGGATACTCTGTGTATCATAGAGGAGGTCAGCCTGCCGCAGCAGGTGGAGATCACGTACTGTCGGTTCATTCTCCATGGATATTTCAGCAAGGATACGACCTGCCTCGGCGGGGCGACCAGATGCCAGGGTCGTTTCAGCTAACAGCATAGCACAGTGAGCGGGGAAAAGAGCGATCTCTTCCATGTGTCGGCACAGCAGTTTCAATTCATGGGCAGCGGAAAAGACGTCGCCATTGTCGGCCTCGAGATAGAAAAAAAGCAGTTGAGCCAAGGTGGCCTTGGAGGTGTTGGGATATTGCCGGGCAATTTTTTGCAGGAGAATGTAGGGTTCTCGATATTCTTCTGCCCGAACCAGAGATTCAGCATAGGTGAGCAGGAGGCGTTCTTTGAGGGATTCATCCGATTGTGCCTGCATATGTTCGCGCAACAATCGATGTGCTTCATGCCATCTGTTTTCGCTGGCCAGAGTTTTGATCTCAGGAGGAAGCCATTGATCAAGGGGAACTTCAGGTGATATGGCGGTTGCCAGGGGAAACGGAGGCAGCAGAAAACGTGGCGATGGATTGATGGTAATTGATGATTCGTGCAAAGTGAAAAAGGATTGCCAATCGTCAGCATACAGCGAAATGTTGATTGGATTAAGGGAGTCGGCATGGCGGCGCTGAAGAACAGTGACTCCGTCGAATTGGGCTGAGAGTTCGGGGTAACGGGCGGAAAGCGGGTTGCCCGGAAGGATCTCCAGTATAAGCAGGCCTGTTTCTTCGCGACTTTCTGTAATCACTTTTTGCGGTGGATATCGGAAATAAAAGGACAGAACCGTATCAGCGTCCTGTTGGCTGTTCACCATTTTGATCAATCGTTCATCGGTGGCGATGGCAACCATCTCCTCGGTGGTAACAGTGTTCTTCAGTTCTATATTGACCCGTCGTCCACGGGTTTCGGTGGTAAACGAAGGGAGTTGATCGAAATGAAGAAAAAGCTGCAGCTGTGCAGCTTCATCAACCCGGTTGATGATATTGAGCGTTGAAGCGGCCATTACATGCGTCACTGAAAACTGATTGACAGCCAGGAGGAGCAAGGCAATTATGAAAATCAAAGCGTTCTTCATAGGTTGCTGGGTGCACGACAGGCGCGGCCAAAATCGAATCACTGGAATGGGAAGGTGCATGGTTATACTTTAGCAACAATCATGCCGTTCGTGAGGAGCCGGACGTCTAGGGGTCATTTTACTGTTTTTTTTTTTTTTTTTAAAAGCGCGCTGAAGCAGTATCGTCTGTTGTGTCATTTTTTTGGCGTTACCGGATACGCTGCGAAGCGTATGTCGGAACGTGCATGGTAACATATATTAAGAGCCATAAATAAAGGAACCCGTATTACACTGAAGATACCGCATTGGTTTTGAATGAAGAGAGGAAATTAATGGCATACAGTAAGAAAACTTGCTTTCCTTGTTTTGGTCTTGATACAATCAACACATGAAAGTATTTCCCGTTGCCATGCCGGCATGTGAAAAACAAGGTACTATACAGGTTTTCGTTTTTATTTAAATGGACAGGAGAGAGGAAATGGCAAAAAATGTTCTACTCGTGGACGATTCCAGCACCATGCGCAAGATTATCAGTCGATCGCTGCGCCAGGCGGGGCTTGACTTCGGTGAAATTTATGAGGCCGGTGATGGTCAGGAAGCCCTGGCCGTGCTTGAAAAGGAAACAATCGACATAGTTCTGAGCGATATAAACATGCCTAATATGAATGGGATCGAGTTTCTTCGTGAAAAGGGAAATCGTCCTGGGATTAAGGATATTCCTGTCTTCATGATTTCCACCGAGACCGGCGAGGATATCATCGGCGAGGCTAAAAGTCTCGGTGCAGTCGGTGCCTTAAAAAAACCATTCACCCCTGACAAGGTCAACGAGGTTCTTGGGCCGCTGATGTAAAGAAAGCAGGGCGTTACTTTGATCGATGTCGTTCAGAGTATGGCTGAGGAACGGAAAGTACTGAGAAGGGGGGGATGGCGTGGGCAGTTTTATTGATATCAGCGATAAACTCATTGAGTCGACTGTAGAAATATTCACAGGAATGGTCATGATGGAGATCACGGTGGCCGGAGAACCTCTCTCGAATCTGGGACCACTGCAACATTTTATCACCGGCATGGTCGGGTTGGCCGGTACCCAGAAAGGAGTTTTGGCGGTTCATTTTCCCGATCAGGTCGCCAAGGAGGTAACGGGCAGTTTTCTCGGCATGGAAGTCGATGAGATCAATGCCGATGTCCATGATGCCATCGGGGAGATCGCCAATATGCTCGGAGGCAATCTGAAAACCATTTTTTCTAATCGGGGCAAGGATATCCAGCTTTCCCTACCTTCAACAATTTCGGGTGAGCAATACAGCTTTACATCGCAGGCCGAGGTAGACCAGATTATTCTGCCGTTCAAGGCGCCTGGAGGTATTTTTTACGTTGAAGTAGAACTGGAACACTGATCGTGTTTATGGAAAGGATGTATTCATTTTTGCCACGGGGTTATATTTTTTGAAACTGGAACAATTTTTGATAGATGCTACCATGGACGTTTTTAATGCCATGGTCTTTATTGAGATCGCCCCGGAAATCTCCGGTAAAGGCGAGGGGCTTGCTGTTGAGACCAATCTGGTCAGTTGTATCGGCCTGGCCGGAGACTTGAAAGGGCTTGTCGCTATCCATTGTCCTGCTGCAGTGGCACTGGATATCACTGGTGCCATGTTGGGCATGGATGTTGAAGAACTTGGTGAGGACTGCAAGGACGCCATAGGTGAAATTGCCAACATGGTGGCTGGTGGTCTAAAAACCGCCCTGGTCTCATCCGCCAGAAATGTTGAGCTCGCGATCCCGGTCACCGTGATTGGATCCTCGTTTCGAATGTCAGGACTTGTTGGAGCAAACCGGGTTTTTGTTCCCTTTGCCACCCCTTCTGGTCGATTCGGGGTGGAACTCAAATATGTCGTTGCCTGATGCAACCGGTTGCAGTGGAGTTGGCCGACGTCTGACGCTCTCTGCTTGGTCCACACTACCTGAATCATTCTTTTCGCAACTTTGTATTATGTATGAAAGCCAGGGAACGCTTTGATAAAATTCTTTTCGCCAGCTGCGATCGGATCCAGGAAGAAGTTGCCGCCCTCCTCGGTAAACCCTTCAAGCTTGACCAGCCTCGGTTCCGACAGGTCGACAAAGAAGAGCTGTTGGCCGATCAGCGCGGTCAACGTGTTCTTGCTCATCTTCGTATCGAGGGTGATGTGCAGGGCAAAGGTTGTCTGCTGGTCGATATCCGCGATGCCATTCATATTGGCGGTGTACTTATCATGCTGCCGGAATCTGAACTGGCAAGCGTTATTCAGAGCGAAGACTATTCCGAAGAATTGGCAGACTCCTTTGGGGAAATTGCCAATATTGTCTGCGGGGCCATTACTGTTATCTTTGAGGAACAATACCCGAAAAAGGTACGGTTCATTCGTGTTGAGCAGGAAGTTATTGCCTCACTGAACGGAGCAGTGCAGTCCCAGCACCCTATTGCCGATATTCCCTGGTATGTTATGACCGTCCCCATGCACCTGGGGGAACGTGAGCTAGGCGAGCTTGATCTGGTGATACCTGCTTCAGCTTTTGGGTTGATGGTGGAGGCGTCAGGCGGCGTGGATGCATTGAGTCAACCCGCTCCCCAGAGTTCCAAGGATGCGGCACCGGACCCTGTAGCTGCCGAGTTGGTGGAAACGCTACAATCGGAAAACAGTGAGGTCGTAGAGGACGAAGATGGTGAGGCCATCGATACCTCGGCAGACATTGCTGAAGAACCCGCGATTGCCCCCCAGGCGGATCGATTGCAACAACCAGACCCAAGTCGTAGTATCGATATCAGCAAACAGAAAAAACTTGTTGATGCCCTGTTGAAGAGTTGCATGGAAAAAACAGCAGAAGAGGTGAGCGGGTTGCTCGGT
>SKJK01000070.1 GCA_007121995.1 Desulfobulbaceae bacterium | reverse complement strand
CTGGACCTATGATTCTTGTTGTTACCATACCTGGACAACCGTTGACCTGCCGACGGCAACGATCTGTTCCTGCAATCGTGTCAGGGGCCCGGGGCGGCCGATAAACGTGAACCGTTCACGGTACATACAAACCGGTTGTCTGGTGCTGATGCTGATCGGTACGCCGTTTTTTTTCATCGGCGGACCCGGTTATCATGCATCACGATCCTTCCAGGCGGCCTGGGATCTCGGCCATGTGCTTTTTTTTCTGCTCTTTTCTCTGTGGCTCTATGAACAGCTCAAGAGCAGAAAGTCTGCATGGTCCTCGGCGCAGCGCTTTGGGTATGTTTTCGTTGTTGTTTTTCTGGTCGGCCTGCTGGTGGAGTATCTCCAGTTGCTTGTCAACGGTCGTGCTCCCGATCCTTTTGATCTGCTCCGCAACCAGTTGGGCTGCCTGCTGGCTTTTGCCGTGGTTATTCGTCCACCGCTTTTCAGTCGGCACCGGTGGCAGACCCTGTTCACAGCGGTGGTCCTGGTCTTGCTGGCCATAACCTTATGGCCGCTGAGCAAAGCAGTGTTTGATGAACGCCTGGCCGTTTCACAGTTTCCGGTTCTCTCCGACTTTGAGACACCCTTTGAACGAACCCGCTGGATGGATCCCCGCCAATTGCGCGAGGAGAGGGAACAGGTCCGCCATGGCCGGAAATCGGTGCGGGTCCAATTGTCCACTGCCAAATACTCGGGCGTCTCCCTTTTCCATTTCCCCGGTGACTGGCGTGGGTATCAAACCCTGCATTTCAGCGTTTACAACCCCTTGTCAGAGGATCTTGAACTGCATTGCCGTATCCATGATCGTCTCCACCGGGTCAGTGGAGCCGGTTTTCACGATCGTTTCAACCAGCGCTTTTCGTTGTCCCCAGGATGGCACGATCTGGCCGTTTCCCTGGAAGCGGTTGAAAAAGCACCTGGGGACCGGAGCATGGATATGAGCCGCATTGATGGATTTGGTCTTTTCGTGGTCCAGCAGCCTAGTCCATTAGCGCTGTATCTGGATCATGTCTATCTCAGCAGGTAAATGCCGTGCATCGACTTTTTCGCCCTCGATCCTTTGTCTCACTGCTCCTCACTGGGTTTGTCGTTGTTGTCCTGCCACTGCTCATCGCCCTGGGCAGTACCATTCATATCCTCGATGGTTTGGTGCAGCAGAGTGCGGTGGCGGTATATCGCTCCGTGGGCCGGATCGACAACACCAGAAAAATGATCAGAATGCTCCAGACCCAGGAGCGGGCAGCACGATTGTTCAGCGTGCTGGGGGAGCGTGATCATCTCAAGGATGTCAATATCGCTCATCAGGAACTGGAAGAGCTGCGCCGGCAGATGTTGACGTCAAACGGCGACAATGAACTGGGAACCCTGATCAAACAGTTGCAGGCCAGGGAGCAGCATCTGGTTGCGGTTTTGAATCGAAAGACAGGCGATCCGGAGTCCAGAAGGAAAGTGCGTAATGATGCCTTGGAAGGGTATGAAACGATCAATTCCCTGGCCGTGCAGCTGGAAACCTTGAGCAACACGTTGATGGTCGAGGAAATTGATCTGCTCAAGGACCGGGTCCGGATCAATAAACAGACCCTTATCTGGCAGGTTTCGGCCTTGATCTGTTTCAGTGGCCTGCTGGTGGTTCTTTTTGTGGTTGTGATCGTTAAGCCGGTTACTCAGGTGGATCGGAGTATCGAACGCCTCGGGGAGGGTGATTTTGATACCCCGATCGCTGTCTCCGGTCCCAGGGACCTGGAGGCCATCGGCAACAAACTTGATTGGCTGCGCAAACGCCTCAATACCCTTGACAAAGAAAAAATCCGCATGCTGGCCCACATCTCCCATGAACTGAAAACGCCGCTTTCCTCCATCAAAGAAGGTTCAGGATTGTTGAAAGACGGTCTGGTGGGCCCGTTGAGCCGACAACAGGCCGAGGTGGTGACGATCCTGGACAGCAATTGCGACAAACTGCAGAAGCTTATTCAGGATATTCTCGATTTCAACATGGCGCGGGCTAAAGAGGTCCCGCCGGATCTTGAAAACGTCCGGTTGGACCAGCTGTTGACCGAAGTGGCTGGAGACCATCACAATGTTATGCTGGCGAGAAATATCACCCTTTCCAAAGAATTGATCCCGGCTTTGGTTAACGTCAACCGCAATCAATTGAAAATCGTGTTCGATAATCTGCTCGCCAATGCGGTCAAGTTCACCCCTGACAACGGCGAAATTACTATTCTCATGAAAAAGAAGGGCAACAGGGTCAATGTGCTGGTTGAAGATTCCGGGCCCGGGGTGTGTGAAGAAGATCGACCGCAGATTTTTCTGCCGTTTTATCAAGGAAACCGTCGGGATCGTTCCGTTATCAAAGGATCTGGTCTCGGTCTCGCAATAAGTAAAGAATATATCCAGAATTGCAGCGGAACGCTTCGCCTGCTGCCCAGCAGCAGAGGAGCCCGCTTTTCTGTGACCCTGCCTGCTGCAGGGGGAGTACAAGCATGAATAAATGGAGTGTGATGGCAATAGTACTTGTGGGATGTCTTTTCTCAGGGTGCGCTGTTTTGGAGTTGGGACCGTCTCTGCCTGATGAGGCCGAAACCTACGTGATTTTTCAGCCATCGGATGCGGACATGATTTTATCATGTCTGGCCGAGCAGGAAGACTTGACCCGCAATGAAATGCGGGAAAAATATGCTTTTCTCGAGGAACAGGTCAGCGGGAAAGACAATAAGGATGATAAGATATTGGACCTGATTTGTTTGAGTCTGCATCGTCAAGCCAGTTACCAGCAGTTCAAGGATGGAATGGAATACCTGGCCGCCCGCATTGACATGTATCCGAATCAGGCCTCTTCTTTGCAGGGTATTCTCATCCTTGCTCAGCGCATTGATCGGGAAAAAATCAGCAGGTGGACCCTTGCCAACCGGCATCTTGATGAAAAAGAAGGGTTGGAAGCGGAAAATAAAGAACTGCTGGAACGCAATCAGCTTCTGCAGGCCAATGCTGTGCAGGATCAGGCCCGTATCGCTGAGTTGCAGAATCAGATAGAACAGTTAAAGGATATTGAAAATATCCTCAAGAGCCGGGAACGTTGATATGGAAGCGCACCATCACAGAATACTGCTGGTTGACGATGAGGCCGATCTCCTTCGTTTGTGGAGGTTACGCCTGGAAAGCAAAGATTATGAAGTCGCGGTCGCCGAAAGCGGTGAAGAGGCACTGGCCACCTTTGCATCGTTTAAACCGGATGTGGTCCTCACTGACCTGCGCATGCCGGGAATTGACGGTATTGCCTTGTTTGAGTCGATCCGTACCCTCAACAAATCGGTGCCGGTCATCATTATCACCGCCCATGGCTCCATCCCCGAGGCCATTGATGCCACCCGGCAGGGGGTGTTTTCGTTTTTGACCAAACCCATCGAAGGAGTGGCCCTGGTCCGGGAGATAGAAAGGGCGCTGGAGACCACCGGGGGGCTGCGCTCGGAAGGGGAAGCCTGGGAGGAGTGGCGGCAGCATATTGTCTGCCAAAGTGCGGTGATGGAAGAATTGCTTTCCCGCGTCCGCCTGATTGCGGAAACGGACTCCACCGTTCTCATCCGCGGTGAAAGTGGCACCGGCAAGGAGTTGTTGGCCATTGCCATCCACAAGGCCAGTAAATACAGGAAAGGACCTTTTATTCCGGTGAACTGTACGGCCATCCCTGAATCGCTGCTCGAATCGGAGCTGTTTGGCCACGTC
The DNA here is from genome assembly GCA_007121995.1 of Desulfobulbaceae bacterium. GTDB lineage: Bacteria > Desulfobacterota > Desulfobulbia > Desulfobulbales > Desulfobulbaceae > Desulfobulbus. The sequence goes on along the minus strand of SKJK01000070.1, from coordinate 953 downwards.
AAGGGCTCGTTCACCGGGGCCATGAAAAGTTATGCCGGTCTTTTCCAGTCCGCCCATAACGGCACCCTGTTTCTGGATGAAATCGGCGACATGCCACTCCATATCCAGGTCAAGTTGCTGCGGGTGCTGCAGGACCGGCAAATCCGTCCGGTAGGCAGTTCCCGTCCGGTTCCGGTGAATGTGCGGATTATTTCCGCCACCCATAAAAACCTGGAAGAAGCGATCAGCACCAGCACCTTTCGCGAGGACTTGTTTTACCGGCTCAACGTGGTCAGTCTGGAACTGCCGCCCTTGCATAAACGCAAGGAGGATATCCCGCTGCTGGCCGAACACTTTGTCTCGATTCTTACCGGAAAATCAGAAGGGCAGACGAAACGCTTCACCCCGGAAGCGATGAAGCTTTTGCTGGAAGCCCAGTGGCCGGGCAATATCCGCCAGCTCTACAATGTGGTGGAGAATGCCGTGGCGCTGGCCACGTCATCTTTCATTGGTGAGGAGTTGCTCTATGACGCCATTAAGCAACACCAGCGCAAAGTCCTGCCCCTGGCCGAGGCCCGTCGTCAGTTTGAGCAGCAGTATTTGATTCAGCTCCTGCGGACGACCCAGGGTAATGTTTCCCTGGCCGCCCGGTTGGCACAACGCAACCGCACCGATTTTTACAAATTGCTCAACCGCCACCACATCGTCCCGGCCCAGTACAAGGAGTAAGGGCGGTTGGTGCAGGTCTTGCTGGGTTCTCACCGCGTGAGCTCTTATTTCTTGAGACCTCACCGCGAGAGACCTTACCGCGTGGGCACGATACTGCCGTGCCCACCCTGCAATCTCTGTTGCTTGTGTAGGGTGGGCAAACGGCAGTATCGTTTGCCCACGCGGATCCTCGGTATATGTTGACCAAAGATACGTTTCCTCTTAGTCTCTTTTTTGAGACATTTTCAGCGAGCAAAATTTTCTTT
>SKJK01000279.1 GCA_007121995.1 Desulfobulbaceae bacterium | reverse complement strand
TGCATAACCGGGCTGAGAGAATGTTCAACCGGATTGCCGATGATACCAAAAAGACGTGTGGTGCCGCTGATCATTTTTTATCCTCAAGCAAAGTGCACAGGGCATGCAGATCAGCAATGGCGATCTGCCCGGGGGCAGTAACCTGCTGCTGATCAATGGCGGCATAGGTCATGAACCCACCCAGGTAGAGGGTTGCCAACCGGCTGATTTTTCCTGTTTCACCCATGGCAAAGGCGCAGAGAGGGAAGCGCGCTGCTGTTGCAATCTCCTGAAGTGCCAGGACACGCAGCACGTCTGCCGGTGTTGTCGCGGAGGTGACGATTTTGCCGACATCGGCTCCGGTGCTGATCATTTCGGCGAGGATCTCTCTGAGCCTGGCCGGGGCAGGGGTAGCACGGAAATCGTGATTGGAGACGATGACTTTTGCTCCGTGGTGCCGTGCTGTTTCCTGCACCTCGTGGCGGAGCTCCGGCCGGGCATGCAGTTCGACGTCCGCATACATGGCACCGGCCTGTATGGCCCGGCAAAGGATGCGTATCCGTTCCTCTTCACTGCCCGTGAACAGTCCCCCCTCCCATTGCGGTCGGTTGGTGACCAGAACCGGACAGGGGAGTTGGGTGATGCACAGCTCGATGTTGGGCTCTGTCATGGCATCCAGACGGATTTCGATGACATCCACCAGGTTCACCACCGGCATCACCGCTGCCAGTACGGCAACGGCGTCGGAGACGGCTACAGAGACGCAGAGACGACCATGCTTTGCCATCAGAATGTTGTCTGCAGGGTGCCGATGATCTCATGCACCGATGAAGCCCCCTGACGGTTGAGATATGCTTCGATTCCTGTGCATATTTGTTCCGCGGCTGCCGGATTGTAAAAATTGGCCGTCCCGACCTGCACTGCCGAAGCCCCGGCAAGGAGAAACTCGATGGCGTCTTCTGCGGTACCAATCCCGCCAATACCGACAACGGGAATCGACACTGTTCGGGCAACCTGCCAGACCATGCGCAGGGCAATGGGTTTGATGGCTGGTCCGGAAAGGCCACCAATGATGTTGGCCAGTTTTGGTTTTCGAGTATGGATATCAATGGCCATACCGATAAGGGTATTGATGAGGGAAACAGCATCAGCACCGCTTTCTTCCGCCGCCTTGGCCATAACGGTGACGTCGGTGACATTGGGAGACAACTTGACGATGACAGGAAGGTCGGTTGCGTTCTTCACTGCCAGGGTGACAGCGGCGGCCATCTCCGGCACGGTACCAAAGGCCACCCCGCCTTTCTTGACATTGGGGCAGGAAATATTGATTTCCAGGCCGTCAATACCGGCAACCTGGGTTAATTTCTCCGCCAGAAGAGCATATTCGTCAATGGAGTCGCCAAGGATGTTGACGATAATCCGGCTGCGGCAGGTGCGTAAAAAAGGCATTTTTTGGTGAATAAATCGATCCAGGCCGACATTTTCCAGACCTATGGCATTGAGCATACCACAAGAAGTCTCGACGATGCGCGGCGGCGGATTACCGGGTCGTGGTTCAAGGGAAATGCCTTTGACAACCAGCGCACCCAGGCGCTTCAAATCGACTAGGTTGATAAATTCGGCTCCGTATCCAAAGGTTCCTGAGGCCGTCATCACCGGATTGGCCAAATGCAAGGGGCCAAGCGAGATGTTCATTTCTGGAGGTGGAGCAGTGCTCAAGGGTTCCATATAATCTCCCTGGCATCAAAAACCGGGCCGTGCTTACATACATGTTTGTAGGTGTTTCCGGAACCATGAATGGCGCAGCCCAGACAAGCACCAAGGCCGCAGGCCATGTGTGCTTCAAGCGATGCTTCGCAGGCGATGTCGGCTTCCAGACAAAGACCGGCAACTGTGGTCATCATGGCATGGGGACCGCAGGTGAAAACCTTTTCTACCCCGGGAAGGACGGCAGGCAGGAGATTACTTATATATCCATGGTGACCGAGGCTACCGTCATCAGTGGCGGTATGGACCTGGCAGCCAAATTGAATGAATTCTTCGGAGAGAACAATGAGATCTGCTTTTGTCTGGGAACCGAGCAGCACGGTACAGGCGGAGCATTCGGGGCTGGTTGGCAGGTGGCTGGCGAGAAATAACAGAGGCGCTATCCCGATGCCGCCTCCGATAAGGCAGACCGAACCGGTGGTGGTCGCGTGGAATCCACGGCCAAGCGGACCAATAAGAGACAACTCAGCGCCGGGGCGCAGTTCAGACAGATACCTGGTCCCGCGGCCGATCACCTTGACCAGAATCTGCAAGGCAACGTCTGCAAAGGATTGGTGGATGGAAAAGGGCCGCCGGAGAAGTGGGTCAAGCGTGGTGCCGCAGGAGGCCATGACGAATTGACCAGGACGGGCAACAGCAGCGATTTGTGGTGCAAAGAGGGTCAGTCGATGTAAAGAGTCTGATAAGCGATCGACCGCCTGAACAATTGAATTTTCCTGGTACTCGCGCATGGAAACAGATAGAAATATAAGAGGAGAGATTAAACCGTGATTTTGAACAGGTGAACGATTAGCTATGGAACTTTATCTGATTTTTTCGGCTGCTGTGTTGGGCGCATTGGTTGGCTCGTTTCTTAATGTCGTTATTCTTCGCCTGCCCAGAGCGGACGCTTCCATCGTTTTTCCCTCATCGCATTGCCCACAGTGTAAGCAGCCCCTGCGCTGGTTCGATAATATTCCGATCATCAGCTACCTGATCCTCCAAGGGCGATGCAGAGCCTGTGGGACATCGATTTCTTGGCAATATCCGCTGGTCGAGTTAACCATGACAATCCTGGCGGTAGCATTGGCGGTCCGATTTGCTTTCAGTTTTGCATTCATCCTGTATTTTCTGTTTTTTGCTGCACTGCTGGTTATCATATTTATTGATTTCCATCATCAAATAATTCCAGATCGCATCAGTCTACCCGGAATTGTCATCGGGTTTGCCGGTTCGTTTTTCAATGACCAGGTCACCTGGCAACAATCCGGTTTGGGCATCCTTATGGGCGGCGGAATCCTGTATGCAGTGGCGTATGGCTATTATTTTCTGACTCGACGTGAAGGCATGGGGGGCGGGGATATCAAGCTGTTGGCCATGATCGGGGCCTTTCTCGGCTGGCAGAGCCTGTTGTTTGTTATATTTTCCAGTTCGCTTGCCGGTAGTGTCGTTGGTATTGCGGCTATGATTAAACAGAAAAAGGGTGGTCAAACCCGTATCCCGTATGGTCCTTTTCTGGCATTAGGAGCCATGACCTATCTTCTTTTCGATCGTCAGATCAGCGCGCTTTGGAACATGTACCTCGCTTTGAGCGGGTTTTGATCCGTTGTATTTAAAACAAAAAAAAACCCCCCGAGTTCTCGGGGGGTGTAAACAAGTACGGCTACTGTCAAGCTTCGACTTCGTGCTCGACGTCGATGGCAATCTTGTAGAGAATAGTAAGGATGAAAAATCCTGTCGCCCAGATCCCTATGGTGATGAAAATCTCATTCAGGGTGGGGTAGTATTCGGTTATCTCTTCAAGTGGGCTGGGGACAAAACCGCCGAGAACGAATCCCAGACCTTTGTCCAGCCAGAATGCCAGAAAGATAGAGGCGCAACCCAGTCCCAGCCACAGGTCGTTTCCTCTCCTGGTACCTGGATTGCTGAGCAGGGCTAAACCGACAAAGAAGAGAGCGATAAAAGCCCACATGAATGGCACAAGATTATTGTAGACTTGTCCGTGGTGCTCCAGGCCAAAGAAGAGGTACTCTATGGTGTGCATGTGGCCAGGAATGTTAGAGTAAAAGCCGACAAAGAATTCCATGGCAAGGAAAAATACGTTGGCGATGGCAGCATAGATAATAATAGTTACCATTTTGTCAATTGCTTCCTTGCCTGCATCAAAATTGGCAACACGCTTGAGGATCAACGCCATGATGACAATCAGTGCCGGACCTGCGGCAAAAGCTGAGGCAAGAAACCTGGGTACCGTGATTGCCGTCAACCAGAAGTGCCGACCGGGAAGACCGCAGTACAGCATAGCGGTGACGGTATGGATGGAAAAGGCAAAGGGGATGGACAGATAGATGAAAAAATAGATCCATTTGGGAGGAGCCACTTGGTTTCGCTCTGCCGTGAGGACAACCCAACCGCATAAAATGTTGAGGATAAGATACCCCCAGAGCACAATCATATCCCAGAAGAGCATGGAGCCTGGGCTGGGGAACAGCACTACATTAAGGCCACGAAGCGGTTGGCCCAGGTCAGCCATGATAAACATCAGGCACATGATCAGTGCTGAGATGGCCAAAAATTCACCCAGGATAGTGATTCGGCCGAACGCCTTGAAATTATGAATGTAATACGGAAGGACGAGCATCACGCCCCCGGCGGCAACGCCGACCAGGAAGGTAAACTGAGAAATATACAACCCCCAGGAGACATCACGACTCATCCCGGTAATTGTTAAGCCAATAAAATATTGCCGGAGGTAGGCGACCACAGCCACGGCGATAAAAAAGCCGAGAAAGGCCAGCCACATCCAGTAGTAGTTGTTTCCTTTTAATGCTTTCTCAAACATGGCTGCCTCATACTATATAGAAGACTGAAGGAAGAGTTCCAAGGGATGGGTTGCGCAGAATAGTGTGATTTTCCCTCAGCAATTTTCTGATCTCAGAGTCGGGATCATTGAGATCGCCAAAGACCAGGGCCTTGCTC
>SKJK01000227.1 GCA_007121995.1 Desulfobulbaceae bacterium | reverse complement strand
TGCTTTACACGTATAGCCGGTGACGGTTTTAAAGGCCGGGTTCACATATTGGATGGTTCCTGCGGTGTCGGTAATCAGCACGGTTTCCGGTGACTGCTCAATGGCGGTGGATAGGCGGCGCAATTCACTTTCCGCTTGCTTGCGCATCAGGGCCGATCCGATATGCGCGGCCATGCCTTCCAGCATTTCAATCGTTTTAAGGGTGAAACGGCTTTTGCGCTTGTCGTTGAGCTGGATCAGCCCAACGATCCGGTCCTCGGATCGCACCGGGATCAAAGCCACGGAGGCATAGCCCTGATGGATGCAGACGTTCCGCGGGTGCAGCCTGGGGTCCTGATCGGATGGCAGCTCGAGAAAAGGGAAGGAGTCGTTGGTCCAAAAGCTCCCCCCTTGCGTGAATTGCGGGTTAGAGGAGTCGGCCTTACCGGATATGACCAGGCCGCAAGTACATTCGAGGCAGATATTGTCGTCCTTGTCCCGGCACACGCCGCCATCCTTGCCGCGTTTGATTAGCGTGTTTTCGGTAAGTAGAAAATCCTGGGAGAAGCCATCCTGGGAGAAATACGGAAAATCTTCGCCCTCTTGCAGGCGCATACCCACGGCATCAACCCCTGTCACTGTCTTTAATACAACGATGATTCGCTGGATAGCCTCCAGCAGGTCGCCTGGCTCGTTAAGAATTTGCAGGACCTCTTGCCCCATCTCGTGATAAATTTGCCTACGCTTGCGCTCGGTTATGTCGATGATCACCACACGGCAGACCGGCGCTCTATCTTCTTCCTGACCGGTACTCGCCGTCAGATGCACCCAGAAGGTCGTACCGTCCGGTTTCACCAGTCGCAGTTCACATTCCTGGGGTTCGCCCGTTTCAAAGAGCTGTTTCCGATGCAGGTAGTAAATGTCCTGGTCCTCTTTGAGGATAAAACGAGAGAACGGCTGCTTGGCCAGCGCACTGCCAAATACGCCCAGTAGTGTACCGGTGGTGTGGTTGGCCTCCAGGATCAGTCCTTTTTCGGACAGGATGCAGTAACCCACCGGGGCCTGGTCATAGATATCGAAATAGCGTGCCCGCCAGGTATCGATCTGGACCTGGGCTGTGCGAAGCTCCTCGTTCTGCATCTCCAATTGGATCTGGTGCTCCCCTAATTTGTGGAATATCCGTTGGATTTCTTCAGGAGTTAGCGTGGACAGAAAGATCGGCTCCATGGGTCGGACTTGCTCTTCGGCCTGTTCGCGCTGGGTTACCACTTCGGTGGACGATTGACCGGAGTTATGTTCTTTGTCGCTCATGGTTTCCCTTCCTCTTGATTACGTGCCCCAGGGTGCTCCCTGGGCGGCGCGTTCAGGGTATTCGAGGTCGTGCCAAGACGGAATGCAGAAAAGTTTACCCTTATTCGTGACAAACAGCTGACTTTATCTCGACAGGAAAAGGCTCGCCACCCGGCAATGCAGCGGTTCGGACTGCAGGCTTTCCTTAGTTATGTATCGGGTGATCAGTTCCCTGCTTTTCCCAGTAGAAGTAGCCTTCATCCACCAATCCACCATATCAGAGCACCGGCTAGCGGCCGAAAGCACTTAGCATTTAGGCATAAATATTATTTCTATTTTGTTTGCAAAGAAATGACAATCCAAATAAATAGAAATATACAAGCAGATAAATACACCTATCCCTCATTGATAATGAAATCGAAAACCGAGACGATCATTTTTTCGTCCAACCCGGCCGGCAGAGAGGATTCTTGGACTCTCTTTTGATCAGATGGGGTGCAAGACGTCCTTAGAGACCCACGTCGGAGCATAGTCAAGGAAGAAGGAACAGAGGCCCCAGGCAAAAGGATCGCCCGACCACTTAAAACGGAACCATTTGGATTGTGGACAAAAACAAAAGATCGATTGAAAAGGCTGCTGAAAACGCCGAAACATTTATCTTTCAGTACTTGAACGCCTACCTTACGAACCGGGATTTTGATTCCGTTGCCGCCATGCTGCATCCAAAAATGAACGGTGTCGGTACCGGAGCAGATGAAATTGTCGTTGATCTGACAGAGGCGCTGTCAATATACAAACGTGATCTCCAAAACATTCCGGATCCTATAGATTTTGTTATTCGCCAAAAGATTTTCAACCCTGTTTCAGATGATGTCGTTGTAGCCTTTTTGGTGCTCGATTTGCATTTCAAAACAGGTTTGCACCAAGTGAGCATGCGGGGGTTGCGTTTTTCATTCGTACTAAACGGTTGCAACGGCATTCCTTCAATATTTCATATGCATATATCCACTGCGAGTGAAATGCATGATGAAGGCGAATCCTATCCCATGAAGGAAATTGGCCTGCTGACCGACCGGCTACATCAGGAAATCGCGGAAAAAACCAAAGCACTTGAAAAGCACCGCCTCCTTTTTGAGACCATGGCCCAGGGGGTTATTTATCAAGCAGCCGATGGGGCCATTATCTCGGCCAACCCAGCCGCGGAGCGGATTCTTGGCCTCTCTTTTGATCAGATGCAGGGCAAGGCGTACTCGGACCAGTGTTGGTGTATGATCAAGGAAGATGGTACCAAGGTTTCAGGCAGGGACCATCCGTGCATGGTCGCCCTGCGCACCGGAGAGACTGTCGGGCCGGTAGTCCGGGGAGTGCTTCATTCGGTCAGGAACACCTATATCTGGCTGTCGATCACGGCCATTCCTCTGTTCCAGCCAGGAGATACAGAGCCCTTTCAGACCTATGCTACCTTTGAGGACATCACCGAGCGTAAGCTGGCCCGGGAGGCCCTGCGGGAAAGCGAGGAGCGTTTCCAGAAAATGCTTAGCCTGGTTCCGGATATGATTTCCATTCATGATACGGATATGAACATTTTATACAGCAACTGGAATGGGTTTGGCGCTGTTTCTGAAGAAAAACGAGTTTTGAACACGAAATGCTACCGGACCTACCGGGGGTACGACGACATATGCCCCGACTGTCGGGCCAGGACAGTCATGGAGACCGATAAACCCTTCCAGGAGGAGGTTAAACTCTCCGATGGCCGGTGGATTGACCTTCGCGTATTTCCCATACTGGATGAAAACGGAGCCGCTGAACTCTTTGTGGAATGGGTCAGGGACATAACTGAGAATAAGCAGGCGGAAGATGCTCTTGTCCAGAACAAAAATCTCCTTGAAGGCATCATCAACGGCATCCCCGACATCCTGGCGATTCAGAAACCCGATCACACCATTGAGCTCTATAACCAGGCAGGATACGATGCGATAGGCCTTCCCCCGGAAGCGATTAAAAACAGGAAATGCTATCAGCTTATCGGGCGAGTGAGCGAATGCGATCTTTGTTCTACCCGGGCGGCTTTGAGAACGAAAAAGCTTGCGGAGGAAGAAATATATGTACCGGAACTGGGCCGGCATTATAACTGCCGTAGCAACCCAATTTTGGATAAAGACGGCAATATAATCCATATTATAGAGCAGCTACGCGATATCACCGAACAAAAACAAGCAGAGGAAGAGCGCGAAAAGCTCCATTCCCAACTCATTCAAGCTCAGAAGATGGAAACGGTCGGCCAGCTTGCCGGAGGGGTAGCACATGATTTTAACAATATGTTGGGCGTGATCCTTGGTTATGCGGAGATGGCTCTGGCGCAGATGTCAGCCGACCAACCGATGTATAAGGCCGTGCACAAAATCCAGCAGGCCGCTCAGCGCTCCGCCGACCTGACCCGCCAGCTGCTGGCTTTTGCCCGCAAGCAGGCCATTGCACCCAAGGTGATCGATCTCAACGAGACCGTGGAAGGGATGCTCAGCATGCTGCGCCGCCTGATCGGCGAAGACACTGACCTGATCTGGCAGCCCGGCCGGAACCTTCATCCGGTCAAAATGGATCCCACCCAGATCGATCAGATCCTGGCCAATCTGTGCGTCAACGCCCGTGATGCCATCAAGGATGTGGGCAAGATCACGATTGAGACATCCAACACGGTGTTCGACGCTGAGTACTGCGCCCGGAACGCGGGCTTCCTCCCCGGCGAGTACGTGTTGCTGGCGGTCAGCGACAACGGTTGCGGCATGGATCGGGAGACCATCAACCATCTGTTTGAGCCCTTCTTCACCACCAAGGTGCAGGGCAAGGGTACCGGCCTGGGGCTGGCCTCGGTGTATGGTGCAGTCAAGCAGAACAACGGGTATATCAACGTGCACAGCGAACCCGGCCAAGGAACGACCTTCAATATCTACCTGCCGCAGTATGTAATCAGAACCGAGGGCCTGGAAGCCTGACATGTCAATTTAGCAACTGATTCTCGGTGATTACCGGCAATTGAAAAGCACAGAGAAAGAATGAACACATAACAAAAACGGTTATGCGAAAGAATGTCGATCTCTGGTAATTGGTTTCAGGCGATTAATCTGATTTGCTTCAGGACTGTTCATTGCGTGCCAAAGATCCCAATCCTGTTGCAAGCCCAACCAGAAATCCGCGGACATACCCAAAACACGGGAAAGTCGCAAGGCCGTATCTGGAGTCACCGAACGTCTGCCTTTAATAATTTCGTTAAGGCGAGGGTACGAAACGCCCAGGCAACGAGCGAGTTCTGCTTGTGTCAGGCCCAGAGGCTTAACGAATTCCTCGAAAAGCATCTCCCCTGGATGTGTCGGCGGACGATTTCGGGGCAACCGCCTCTCAGCATCAGTGGTAATCTGTGATTTCGATTTCATAGGCATCGCCT
>SKJK01000256.1 GCA_007121995.1 Desulfobulbaceae bacterium | reverse complement strand
CCTCAACACCCGTTGTCACCGGATCGATATCGTTTACAAAGCCCGACAACCTGATGAATACTCCCGGGTGATAGTTGCTGGTCACGAGAATATTGGAGCCACCACCTATCACTCGCCAAGGTATCCGATTTTTTTGCAGCCATTGCAACAACCTGGAAAGTGTATCAACATCGGCAACTTTTACCATGGCTTCCGCCTGGCCGCCCGTACGGAAGGTCGAATGAGAAGCCATATCAACATCCCATCGAACCGATGGACACAAAGCCGTGAGTTGCTCGCGTTGGCAGCTGTCCATGTTTATGCTCCTCCCGTTCTCATTGCAGACGGCTCATCACAATGCTTTGGCAATATTGCCGCGACTTGCTATACGTTTCGTTGCCTATGGTTCTGGATTGGAAGCAGTCAATGTTTCCTGGATCCAGGACGGCGGGGCTCTTGTTTTGGATATATATAGATTTCTTTAAAATATAAGTGCATCGGCATTTTTTACAATACGCCTGCATCACCTTGCACGGACGGATGCTCACGGACCCAGGTGTTTCTTTTCGGCGAGCAGTTCCAACACCTGCTCACCTGTCTTGACGATATCACCCGCCCCAAGGGTCAAGACCAGATCCCCGGGCTGAAGGTACGGCAAAAGAGTCGCCGGTTGCTGCACCAAGCAGGGAAGAAAAAATGTCTGCCGTTGACCATGCAGCTTAATTGCCTCCTGCAAACGCTCGGAATCAACATTGGCGATGGCCTCTTCTCCGGCGGCATAAATATCGGTGAGCACCAGCACATCAGCCCGGCGAAAGGCAGTGGTGAAATCGGCAAACAACCCGGCGGTCCGGGTATAGCGATGGGGCTGAAAAACCACAACGACCCGTCGGTCAGCCCAGCCCTCACGAACAGCGTCCAGGGTCGCTCTGATTTCAGTGGGATGATGACCGTAATCATCGACCACCAGAATGCCGGCGGCCTCTCCCTTTACTTGCAGTCGCCGCTGCACGCCCTGGAAATTCTCCAGAGCCCTGGCGATCACTGCAAATTCAATATCCAGTTCAAGGGCCACTCCAATTGCGGCAAGACTGTTATAGATTACATGGCGACCGGGCCTGTTCAAACGGATATCACCAAGTTCCTCCTCCCGACGACGAACCGTGAACTGACTGCCCCCGTTACCGGAGCTGGGCCGAACGGCTTGCAGCTCTGCCTGTTCGGTCAACCCATAGGTCAAAATCCGTTTTTGGATACGAGGCAGCAGTTGCACGATGTTGTCATTGTCGAAACAGACCACTGCCACCCCGTAAAAGGGCAGCCGGTTGATAAACTCCAGGAAAACTTCCTTGATATGTTCGATATCTCTATAATAATCGAGGTGCTCCAGATCAATATTGGTGACCACCTCGATGACCGGTGACAGCTTGAGAAAGGATCCATCACTTTCATCGGCTTCGGCAACCAGAAACTCACCCTTGCCCAACCTGGCATTGCTGCCGAGTGCATGAACCTTGCCCCCCACCACCACAGTCGGGTCGAGTCCGGCCTCAGCCAGAATAGCGGCAACCATGGAGGTGGTGGATGTTTTCCCATGACTACCGGCCACGGCAATACCATATCTTTTCAGTCGCATGAGTTCAGCCAGCATTTCAGCGCGCTGAATGACCGGAATGCGCTCTTCAATCGCTGCCAGGATCTCCGGATTATCAGCTGGAATGGCAGTGGACGTCACCACCACATCGGCACCGGCTACCCAGGCAGCCTTGTGTCCCTCGTAAATTTCGCCGCCAAGTTGTGCCAGTTTTTTCGTTATCTCCGAGGAACGCAGATCGGAACCGCTGACCTGGTAGCCAAGGTTGAGCAACAGTTGTGCGATGCCCGACATGCCGATACCGCCAACTCCGACAAAATGAATTCGTTTGGTTTTTCTATACACTCGATACGTCCGTTGCCAATACAGGCTATGATGAGAAAAGCCGCCCACGCCGGTGAACAAGTGCCAGACACTCGTCCACGATCCGCTCGCAAGCGTCCGACATGGCCATTGCCTTCATGTTGGCGGCCATTGTATGTAACTCTTCGTGGTTCTGCAAGTGCTGGCTGATGGACCGCGCAAGAATTTCACCGGTCAGGCCGGATTCAGGCAGTACCAGACACCCTCCCCCTGCTGCATAATACGCGGCATTTGTTGCCTGATGGTTATCAGCGGCATAGGGATACGGAATGAGCAGGGCCGGAACGCCCATAACCGCCAGTTCAGCCAGGGTCGTGGCACCGGCCCGGGACACCGCCAGGCTGGCTTTTGCATAGACACCGGCCATATTCAGAACAAATGCAACAACATCGGCCTGGACCCCAAGGCGCTGATAACACTGGGCAACCATTTCCTGATCATCAGTTCCTGTCTGATGGATCACTTGGAGATTTTCTCTTGCCGTGGCCAGCATCTCCATGGCCTCCATCATGAGCATATTCACCCGATGGGCACCCTGACTTCCACCCAGGACAAGCAGGGTCGCTCTTATTTTCGGCTGCTGTTCCTGCCTGCCGGCCAGCAGGATCTCCTGTCGCACCGGATTGCCGGTCTGCACGGTTTTGCCGACAGGCAAGGGGGGAGCACAGGGCAGGGAAATGCAAACCCGATCCGCCAGCCTTGCAGCATATCTGTTGGCCATGCCAGGAACCGAGTTTTGCTCGTGTATACAGACAGGTACACCCAAAAGACGAGCGGCGAGCACAACTGGACCGGTCACATAGCCACCAACGCTGAACACCAGATCCGGTCGAAAACCGCGCAGAATTCGTCGCGCCACCATAACGGCACCAGGCAATTGAAGCAGGCTGTGAAACCTGGCAAGTGAAGACATCCCTTTGATGCCACCACAAGACAGCGTCGCCAGCTCAAAACCACGGTCAGCGAGTGCCTGCTGATCCAAAAGTCGGGACGTGCCGACAAACAGAACCCGCGCATCCGGAACCCGTTGCATCAGTTCACTTGCCACGGTAATGCCGGGAAACAGATGTCCCCCGGTACCACCGCCGGCCACAATCAGACGCATGAACTCCCCCAATTGCAAGGAGTTGAACGGAGAACCGGCCCGAAGCATTGAAAAGAGTTGGTGTCGTCGATGTACCTTTGTATCTCAGCCATAGTCACAGCAAAACATTCCGGGCAATAGCCATGAGTGACCAGCTCCTCTTCATTGGATCTGATCAGCCGATGCCACCGACCTTTCTGTTCGACCCGCCTGCACACACAACACATCCTGGTCATATTTCCTCCTTAACCGTCTGGTCCTGCTGCAGACGGTGAACGCATTCACAAAAGACCCGGCCGCGTTCCGCATATCCCGAGAACATGTCAAAACTGGCACATCCCGGTGCCAGCAAGACGATATCGCCGGCCTCAGCCACAGCCATTGATGCGCGAACGGCATCCTCCATGGAGGCGGCCAACTGGGTCGGCACAATCATATCCAGGGCAGCGGCCATCTTGGAAGCCGCTTCCCCCAGCAGCACCAGGTGTTTGACCCGTTGCTCAACCACATCCCGAAGCAGCATATAATCACCGCCTTTATCCCGGCCACCGGCGATCAGAATAACCGGCGCCGAACAACCGGCCAATGCCGCCTGGAGGGCACCGACATTGGTCGCTTTGGAATCATTGATGAACCGAACACCTGCAATCATTGTCACCTCCGTCATACGATGCGGTGGTGGTATAAAGGCAGCCAGTCCGGCGTTGATGGCCTGCTGGCTGGAACCTTGCAGGGCCGCAACAAGAATAGCGGCAGCGGCATTGAGACGGTTGACCGACGAGTGGAGTTTCGTCTCCCGAAGATCATACAACTCTTTACGTACGCTTTGTTGATGCTGAACGTTGAGATGAACCATCCCTTCATCTATCCTCGCATTACAATGCGGACCGGCACCGAAGCGATAGCCGGACACACCGGTATTTTGCTGGATGCTGGCAACAACCGGATCATCATCACCGAAGATAGCGATATCTCCGGATTGCTGGCCGCTGAAAATGCGCATTTTGGCCGCCATGTAGGCCTCTAGAGACCCATGACGATCAAGGTGATCCGGGGAAATATTAAGAAGCACTCCAATATCAGGCCGAAAAGCTCCGGCCAGGTCCAACTGGAAACTTGAAAGCTCCAGAACCACGACATCATAACGATCCGGATCGTTAAAGTACTCCAACAACGGTGTACCGATGTTCCCACCGATAAAGGGTGTCTTGCCGGCGGCCAACAACAGCTCGCCGATGAGACTGGTTACCGTGGTCTTGCCATTGGAACCCGTCACGGCGATAACCGGCGCCTGAAACAGGCCGGCAGCCATAGCCAGCTCACCAACAACAGGCACCCCCTGTTCCCTGGCGGCCGTAAGTACCGGCAGATCGAGGGGCACTCCCGGACTGGGGACAAGTACATCGGCCTTGGCACAAAAGGCTGCAGAATGCTCCCCTGTCTCCAACTCCACCGCCATATTCCGCAGACAAGCCAAAATCTCAGCATCGATCTGCTCACGACGCCGCACATCCGATACCGCAACCCGGATGTGCCGATGGAGAAGAAAATGTACCGTGGCAAGCCCTGCTGTTCCCAGGCCCAGAACCACTGCACGCATGCCGTTATGCCACTGCATTTCTATCTCAACTTTAAGGTTGCCAGGGCAATAAGCCCGAGGATAATGGAAACAATCCAGAAACGGACAACCACCTTG
>SKJK01000266.1 GCA_007121995.1 Desulfobulbaceae bacterium | reverse complement strand
TGGCGCACCCATGTAGATCTGGCGAGGGCGATAGATCTTGGTGCTTTGATCCTCGCGCATTTCTTTCCATTGTGCTATCCATCCGGGAAGCCGACCCAGGGCGAACATGACTGTGAACATGTTCGTGGGAATGCCCAGAGCGCGATAAATGATACCGGAATAAAAATCAATGTTTGGGTACAGGTTGCGACTGACGAAATACTCGTCACAAAGTGCGATCTCCTCAAGCTTACTGGCAATTTCGAGCAGCGGGTCGTCAACATCGAGTACCGCGAGAATGCCGGCGCAGGCATCTTTGATGATTTTTCCCCTGGGATCGTAGGTGCGATAGATCCGGTGTCCAAAGCCGGAGAGTCGGAAGGGGTCTGATTTGTCTTTGGCTTTGGCAATATATTTTTTGTAATCGTTGTTGTCTGCGTGAATAGCCTCAAGCATCTGAATAACCGCTTCGTTGGCTCCACCGTGCAGGGGTCCCCAGAGCGCATTGATGCCTGCTGAAATGGAGGCATAAAGGTTTCCTCCAGCGCTGCCCACCAGACGGACTGCCGAGGTTGAGCAATTCTGCTCGTGATCGGCATGGAGAATAAGTAGTTTGTTGAGGGCGGCGACAACTTCAGGACGGACAATATACGGCCGTACCGGGTTATCGAACATCATGTTGAGGAAATTACCGCAGTAGGAAAGATCATAGCGTGGATAGACCAGGGGTTGGCCAATGGATTTTTTATACGAAAAAGAGGCGATAGTGCGAATTTTGGAGATGAGTCGACTGGCGGTGATGTCGATATTATCCAGTGGGTCATCACTCATTTCCGGATAATAATTATGGAGGCTGTTGACCATCACCGACAGGATCGACATGGGCGAGGCGTTGGGGAGAAAATTATCGAAAAAATGGATCATGTCCTCATGGATGAGGGCAAATTGTTCGAGCATGATCCGGAAATTTTCCAGTTCTTCCCGGTTGGGCAGTTTGTTGTGGAGCAGGAGGTAGGCTACTTCGATGAACAGACAGCGCTCTGCAAGATCTTCGATGGCATAGCCCCGATAACGCAATATACCATTACGGCCGTCCAGGTAGGTAATGGTACTGCTACAGGAAGCGGAGTTCTTAAAACCGGTGTCAAAAACGGTGTACCCGGTTTGTCGTAACAGCCGCCGGATGTCAATGGCCTTGTCACCATGCTCACCTTCGATGATCGGGAGCTGATAGCTTGTACCATCAATGATCAGTTCTGCTGTTTTCTGGGGTGCATTTTCGCCCATGGTTTTCTCCTGAAAAATATCTGATATCCGCTGGTCACCGAATACGGTTGCGGACAGGCAGGTCCATATGCAGGGAACCCAATCCACCACGAGGCAACTGCGATCCGTTGCCGCTGGATACGGGTACTCCTGGTAAGGTCGGGGTACGGCCCAAGGAAAGAATTGGCCGTGAGTAAGATATAAGCGACCGGTAAGAGAAACAGATGTGAACCTAATTGATTTCCGGTTCTTGACATACTACTGTATAAACAATATGAATTCAAGTCGAGTGAAACAATCCCAGCTTGTTGTAACGGGTTAAGGGAGGTGATGACGGAAAACGCGTTTCGTCATCTCATCAGGTTACAGTAAGCGGCGACCCTGTCGCGATCGGCTGGTATAGAGACAATACACGGAGAGGTACATCATGCAGGAAGAGTTTGCGGAGAAGAGAGCAACCATTCTGCAGGCGTTGGAGTACGCGGTTCCTGAGGCGGACCGGGCCGCAGCAGAGGATCTGGTAGATCTGTATCACGAAGACCGGCTGGCTTTGACCCTGCTGGGAGAATTTTACACCTGCCTGCCCGAAGCCAAGGAGGAATGGGTGCGGGAGATACGGATGCTCAACCGGCATCGTGGAGTGTTTCTGCTGGTTGCGGTCACGTCCTTGCAGAAATATCTGTACCTGGTTTCAAGTGAAGGGATCGAATTCCATGGCAGCATGGCCGAGGGGTATCTTGCCTCGGAATTGCTTGATTTTTTTGGATATGAAAGCACCGCCGCCTTTTCGGCAATCTGTGCTGCTGCTGATGATATACCGGTCTACGAGCCTCTCCAGCTCGACGAAGATATTTGTCCGGCCTGTCATGCAGGCAGCGGCGAGTCGCATGAGTTAGGCTGTCCGGTGGAGGTCTGTCCCTGGTGCGGTGGTCAGTTTATCGCTTGTAATTGTCGATTCGAACAACTTGGTTTGGATGGGATTACCACAGAAGATGAGGTATTGCGGCTCGAGATGCTGCTCGAACAGCGAGGGCGAATACCCTACTCCATTGAGCAGCGACCCCGGTATCTTGACGAGGGCTCTGTCATTATACTCGAATAAATTATAGCAGAGGAATACCTTGCTGGAACCCAGATAAAAAAGACCCGGTAAACGCTGATTGCGTTAACCGGGTCTTTTTGATTTGCATACAGGGGATGTGCTCCCGCAGGGCACGAGCGTGAGTTGTAGCTACATCCTCCTGCTGCTCAGGTCTTTTCTACCTGGTTCTGGGTCCTAAAGTATGGTGACCTGCTGGGTAAACGTAAACTGTTCGTCAATTCAGCTTATGCTTATCAATATAGCGGAAAAGGTCAGAGTCGGCTGACAGCACCAGCGAGGTGTTCCCGGAGACAATATCCCGATAGCTTTCCAGGCTCTTCATAAAAGCGAAAAACTCGGGATCAAGTGAATAGGCCTCCGCATAAATCCGGGTGGCTTCGGCATCGGCCTGACCACGAATTTCAGTAGCTTCCCGGTTGGCAGCGGAGATGATCTCCTGGTAGTCGCGTTCGACCCGGCCGAGGATCTCTGCTTTCTGACCTTCACCGGTGGACCGTCGTTCCGCGGCGATCCGGTTCCGCTCAGATATCATCCGGTCATAGACCCGCAGGCGGACCGATTCAATGTAGTTGACCCGACGAAACATGACATCGATCAGTTCGATACCATACTGCGGGGTAACCAGGGCGGCGGCATCGAGAACTTGCTGGGCGATCTGGTCCCTGCCGACACTGGGCGGGGTGAGAATCAGATCACGACTCTGCACCGTGGAGATCATAAATTCACTCGACCAGTCAGAACTACGGATGATCTCGATCAGGTCATTTCTATTAACCATGTCACGGACCGTACCGGCAAGGATATCATTGAGCAGGGTGTTGGCCCGTTGTTCTGTGCCTACGGCCTGAAGAAAGCGCAGGGGATCAACGATCCGCCAGCGAGCGGTGTTGTCGATGAAAATAAAGGTTTTGTCCCTGGTCGGGACTTGATTGGGTTCACCATCCCAGATGAGGATTTTTTTGTCAAAATATTGCACGTCCTGGATGAAGGGCATTTTGAATTTCAATCCGGCCTGGCTGACCGCGTCACCAACTGGGCGGCCAAATTGGGTGATGACCGCCTGTTCGCCTTCAGGAAGGATGTACATACCATCCCATATGGTGATAACAACGATAACAGCGAGTCCGATGAGGAGCGAGTTTATCAGTTTTTTTGTATTATGCATGAGCTTGTATCCGTTGAGGAATTCGGGGGACAGCTGTTGGCTGCGGGTTATTCAGGGCCAACAACGGTCTCTTTCCCATGTTGCCGGGTCAGGTCCAAAAGGGGCAGAAGAGTATTCTGACTTTTATCCATGATATAGAGATGTTCCACAGTCGGCAGGATCTCCGACATGGCTTCCAGGTACAGCCGTTGGCGGGTGACCTCCTGGGCTCCTTCGTACTCCTGGATAATGGCAACGAAACGATTGGTTTCACCCATGGCTCGGTTGACCCGTTCCATTGCATAACCCCGGGATGCTTCAATAAGTTGTCTGGCATTACCCCGAGCCGCAGGGATAACCCTGTTGTATTCCTCTTCAGCCTCGTTGACCAAACGTTTCATATCCTGGTCAGCTTCGTTGACTTCGTTGAAGGCCGGCCGAACCTGATCGGGTGGGCTGATATCCAGGAGCTGTAGAGCAACAATGCCGATACCGCATTCGAGCCGGTTCATCTGGTCCTGAAGTTCCTGGCGGGCATTGAGGGCGAGGATATCCCGGTTGGAAAGGATGTAGTCAAAGTCCATGTTGCCGACAATTCGTCTGGTCACGGTTTCCGAGGCATCGCGGAGTGCCTTGGGAACATCGCGGACCTTGAAGAGAAAATCTTCGGGAGTGTCAACCTTGTATTGGACGATCCAGGCCACCTCAATGACCCCCTGGTCGCCGGTGAGCATAAGGGATTCGCTTTCAAGCCCACGCCGGTCGAAGGAGTTCCCTATGTTCGTTGCCCGGGTCCGGTAACCGAACTCTTCCTTGCGGATGGTTTCCACATCCACTTTCGTCAGCCTGTCAATATACGGCAGTTTGAAATGCAACCCTGGATCGGTGGCTTTAATGTATTTGCCGAAGCGGAGGATGACTCCGACTTCGCCCGGTTTGATCGTGTAAAAAGCTGACATCGCTGCCTGGATCAGGACGATGACAACAACAACAGCAAGGATCTTGCTGGCACCGCCAAGGAAATTTGGTGGTTCTCCGGGATCTTTTTCACCCCGGTTGTCTCCGGGCGGTTTTTTTCCCGCTCCGGCAAAAGTATCTTTGAGTTTTTGTACGAGGGTGGCCAGGAAATCATCAGGCCCAGCGGGTTTTTTCTTTTTCCCCCAGGGTGGTTGTTCATTCATCGGCATGAGGACAACTCCGGTTTAGTGCGTTGGATATTGAAGGGGCG
>SKJK01000350.1 GCA_007121995.1 Desulfobulbaceae bacterium | reverse complement strand
GCCCATTGGGCAGCCTTTTGTGGTTACGGGGTAAATACGGGGAAAACGGTCCAGTTCTCAGCTCAGGCAGCCTTGTGCTTGCACCCCGTGGATGTTCAGACACATGAGGGTTGCACCGTTTTCAGTGACAATCATCTGTCAGCGCCTGGGCGATGCGTCGTTGGGTCTGCTGGACCAAGGCCTCCACGTCCGGATCAGGGCGCAGGGAGGCGCGCAGGGCAATGAATTGATTGCGGTACGTCGAGACTGAGCCGGAGTCCAGCTCCGGTACGCCGGCAATTTCCCGGGTCCACTGACCGGAACCGTTCCAGTGGAGATCCAGGACGCCGAGATACTGGCCCCGCGGTCCTGTTTGTGCGATGAGCGCGTTGTGGATGACCATGGGGGGAAGGTTACCCATGACCTGTCCTGACTGCAGAATGAGATTGATGGCCCCATGGTTTCTGGCAATGTTTCTGTTCTCCGCCAGCGGGTAATTGGACAACAGGATAATGAAATCGGCCTGGGACCGAATCTCTGCCAAAACACCGGGGAGGACATCCTGCCAGGGCAGAGCAAGCATCGTCTCGGTACGTCCCGCCAAAGGGCCATGGTTGGTAAGGGCCAGTATGGCCACCCTGATTGAGCCAGCCTGGTGAAAAAGGACCTGGGGGAACACGGGTTTTTTGGAGAATGGGTCAACAAGATTGACGGAAAGCCAGGTCAGTGGAACGGGTTCCTGATGCTGGAGAAAAGCGATTCCAGCCGAAAGATCCCTGGTGCCGACCCCGGCTATACCGCTGCCCATGGTCGCAGTTGCCCGGATAATGGCCTCGGCGGCCATCCTCTCCCCCACGGCAGTGTCATCCGCTAATGTCTCTCGCGAAAAGAGCAGATTGCCGCTTTCCACGTACAGGCCGGCCTGATTCTCATCCAGCAGCAGATTGCGGATCAGCCCCGCTTTTCTGGACAGACCGCCCAGTCGACTGCTGCCTCATCCACCGCTGGCGGTGAGTTCCCCTCGGTTATCGTTGCCGTAGAGAATCCGTAGGGTCGCGGCTTCACATTTTCCTCCCAGACTGGTGATCAGGAGAGTCAGAAGGAGAAGGAGCAGGGTTGGTTTGTACTTTGTTGCCTGTGGTCTGTTCATGCTGTTGAGCCCGTTGTTTGAGTATCTTCTTCCATTTGGTGAGGCGATCCTTGATGACAGCCTCATAGCCACGTTCTGTGGGCACATAGTAGCTGTTGTGCACAAGTTCCGGGGGGAGATGGTCCTGGGCGACCAGGCCATCCCGATGGTCGTGGGCATAGCGATAGCCTTTGCCGTACCCCAGATCCTGCATCAATGCCGTGGGGGCATTACGAAGGTGAAGGGGGACGGGGAGGGAACCGGTCCGATTTATGTCTGCCCGAATCTTGCCGGCGGCGACATAGAGGGCGTTGCTTTTCGGTGCTGTGGCCAGGTAGACGGCAGCTTGGAACAGAGCCAGTTCCCCCTCGGGTGAACCCAGCATATGGTAGGCCTCCCGACAATTCAAGGTCACTTGCAGGGCCTGGGGATCAGCATTGCCGATATCTTCCGAGGCAAAGCGAATCAACCTTCTGGCGATATACAGGGGATCCTCGCCACCAGCCAGCATGCGCCCCAGCCAATAGAGAGCCCCATCCGGGTCACTGTCTCGCAGGCTTTTGTGCAGGGCCGAGATCAGGTTGTAATGCTCTTCGCCGCGGGCATCATACCGTAGAACCTTCTCCTGCAGGGCTTCCCGGACCTGCGCTCCAGTGATGAACCGTTTTTGGGCCACGTCTCGACGACTGGGGTGGTCCGCCGTCAGAGCGGCCACGGCTTCCAGATGGTTGAGGGCGCGGCGGCAATCACCATCGGCGGAGTCGGCAAGCAGATTCAGGGCCTGTTCTTCGATGGTCAACTGCTCGCTGCCCAGACCGGCCACAGGGTCGGCGAGTGCCCGGCGGAGCACTTGTTTGATATCGTCACGGTTTAAGGGTGAGAAGAGAAGCACCTGACAACGGGACAGCAGCGGCGCGATGATCTGGAACGATGGGTTCTCCGTGGTGGCGCCGATCAGGGTCAGCAGACCGCTTTCCACATGGGGAAGAAAGGCGTCCTGTTGACTTTTGTTAAACCGATGGATTTCATCAACGAAAAGCAGGGTCGGGGTAGCGTTCTCATCGCGTAGCACCCTGGCCTTATCAACAATCTGTCTGATCTCCTTGACTCCGGAGAGAACTGCGGAGAAGAAGACGAAATTGGCGGTCATGGCCTGGGCGAACAGTGTTGCCAGGGTTGTTTTGCCTGATCCAGGAGGCCCCCAGAACAGCAAGGACGACAAAGTTCCCGTATCGATGAGATGACTGAGCAGTTTGCCACTACCGAGCAGGTGTTCCTGACCGAAAAAATCATCCAGCCTACTCGGTCGCATCCGTTCGGCAAGGGGGGTGTGTAAAGGTTTTTGCTTGGACATGCGCCAAGTATACCTGATAGGAAGAGAAATGAACAGCTGCGGAACAGCCACTACCGGCGGCAAGCCAATTTCTTGCCTTGCCGGTTGGTGAGTGGTACCATGAGTTAAAAAAGTTTTTCTCTGTCGAGAACCCTTATGAAATCTTCCGTTGCCCTGCTCACCGCTGATGATGTGCAGGCGGAAATGATTGTTTCCTTCCTGGCGCAGTTATCGGTGATTCATTGCCGAACCGAGCAGGAAGCGTTGACGGTCTGCCGCCAGCAACCATTGAGCCTTGCCCTGGTTGTCGACCAACCGCCAATGCATGACGGCTGCCGCATTTTTGCTGAACTTACCGCCCTGCAACCGGGTTTGGTCGGTGTGCTCCTCACGGCATCGGTGGAGACGAATCTGCTTCGTAGCGCCATGGAAGTTGGTTTTTCCGGACTGGTTGATCTGCCGGTTGATGCCGCGCATCTCAATCGCGTGGTGGAGCAGGCTCTGGAGCGGTTTTGGCTGCAGCAGGAAAATACCCGGTTACGGACCCTGATTCCCCTGTATCGACTGGGCGAGCAGTTTGCTGCTGCCGCCACGGAACAGGAAATTCTTGACGGGCTGGTTGATGCCATTGCCCGGCAGATCGAGGCCAACCATATTTCAGTGATGCTGTATGACAGCAAAGAAGATCGGTTGCGTATTGCCGCTGCACGTGGCATGGATCCAGCTTTGATGCAATCTATCCGTCTCCAGCCCGGTGCTCAGATTGCCGGCTGGGTCTTCCAGCAGGGTAAACCGGTCATCCTCAATAAGGAAGATCAGGATAATTCCATCTTTGCCTCCCTGCTGCAACAGCCGGATATTGTTTCGGCCATTTCGTTTCCTTTACATGTTCGTCAGCAGATTATCGGCGTTGTCAATATCAGCCAGAAAGCGACCGATGCGCGTTTTTCCGATGCCGACAACGAGATGCTGGCCATCATCTGCAGTCAGGCAGCCATTGCTTTGGAAAAGGTCCGGGCTTTGCGGCAACTGGAAACCACTACCCGGATGCGCACCCTGTTTGAACAGTACGTGGCGCCTGAAGTCGCTGAGTTGCTTATTGCCCGCGACGATGATCCCATGGGCCTTGGTGAGATCAGGGAGGTCACGGTCCTGTTTGCCGATATCAGAAATTTTACCCGCCTGGTCCAGCATATCGATTTGCCCATGCTTCGTTTGTTTCTCAACGAATTTTTTCAATTTTTCACCGAAGAGGTCTTTCTTCATCAGGGGACGGTGGATAAATATATGGGAGACGCGGTGCTGGCGGTCTTCGGAGCACCGGCGAGGGTCGGGCAACCTAATCTGGCGGCAGCCAGAACGGCCTGGGGCATCAGAAAACGGTTCTGCGTGCTCCGTGATCAGTGGATTGATCGCTGCGAGGAATTTCACGGACTTGATCTGGGGATCGGTTTGACTTGCGGCCCCGTCTTTCTGGGGAATATCGGTTCCGCCCAACGTCTGGACTACACCGTGATCGGTAATGATGTCAATATTGCTCAGCGGCTGGCTGCGGAATCATCCTCCTGCCGCATTTATACTACTGAGGCGGTGCGGCGGGATATCGACGGTTGGTTTACCTGGGAAGATCTGGGCTTGTTGTCGTTGCGTGGAGTGGATAAAAGTGTTCGTGTTTTCAGTATCAAGGAGGAAATTGCACCAACCTGAACGTGCAGCTGGTTTTTTGCACCCAATTGCGTACGGTTTTTCATTGGCAAGCGTGAATCTGCGGAACGAGATTCCTGACAGGGACCTGGAATCGGTCGTCAACCAGCGCTGTTTTCAGCCGATCCCGCTGTGATCCAGCCACCACTTGGCCCGCTCTTGCTGGTTTCTGTGCAAAGCTTCCCGTAATTGTTGTACCCGATCCCTTTCAGCGTCTCCGGTAAATTCGATCCCCATTTTGAAAGCCTTGATCTGTTGTCGCTGGAAAAAATCAATCCACACCGGATAGGCACTCAGGGTGCACCGATCCAGGTCTGGAGGGCGATCAATGGTCAGTTGCAGGAGGAGACTGTTGTTTTCCCGGGTGGAATAAAAGACATGGAAACCATTGCGCAGCACTTGCGTCATCAGCAGACAGGCACCATGGTGGGAAAAGTCGATGATCCGACCGGAAAAAGGGCCGGCGACGCACCTGGCATTCTTTTTACCCGTTGCATGAACCTCTATGGGCAGGTAGTCGATAATTCGCCTGGATCGGCGCTGATCTAGGTGCATTGATGGTTGTTTAAAATATGTGCAGGTCCTG
>SKJK01000275.1 GCA_007121995.1 Desulfobulbaceae bacterium | reverse complement strand
GGGGACAAATGATCAGAATGAGCACCAGAAAAAAAGCAACGGGTATCAGGTTTCGCAGCAGCATGGTTGTCTCCCGGAGCAGCTTTCGTTCAGAACGGCCAGGTGTTGTCAAGAATGCGCATCAGCCAACCGGGTTTCTGCTTATCAGAAACAGCTCCTTTGCCGGTGTAGGCGATCTGAGCGTTGAGGATATTGCCCGAATCTATAGTGTTGTCGGAGGTGACATCAAAAGGACGGATAATGCCAGTCAGGTAGATGATCTGGCTCTCGTTGTTGACGGTCACCGACTTGCCTCCCCGGATTTTCAGATTACCGTTGGCATACACATCAATAACCTGCGTGGTGAGGGTCGCCGCCAGATTTTCCGAGCGGGTGGTCTGGCCGCTTCCGGAGAACGTGTTGTTAAAGGAGGCGTCCACCAGGGCACTCATGTCCAGGTTGGGATTTTTTTCTTCAAAGATCTTTTCATACCCGAACAAGCTGGATATGCCGGCGCTCATTCCGGTGGAGCGGTCGGTGGCCGTGCTGGCCTGTTTGGAAGCACTGGCTTTTTCCTGAATGATGACCGTGACGATATCGCCGATGCGGCGGGCCTTGATATCAGCCAGCAGGTTACTCTCATCGTCGGTCCATAGTGAGCCTGGAGAGAGCGGTTGGGGCGCGGTGACCACGGGTTCGGTAAAGGGTTCGGGTATGACCATGACTTCCTGGGGCTGACGGGCGCAGCTGCTCAGTAGTGTCAGGGTGAATATGATGAGGAATGTGATCCACAATCTCTGTTGCTGGATCTGTGCCGGACCTTGGTGGCTGTTTGTTGTATTGTGCATGTCTAGAACTCCACGGAAACCATACCGGGACCGTCGACCCGGCAGTGAATCAGTTTGTTGGAAGCGATATTACGGACCCGGATTCGCTCCCCCAGGCCGCCGTCATCCCTGGCGATGCCACTGGCGGATATGAAAAGCCCGCCTTTGCGGCCATGGATTTTGACCATCTCCCCCTCTTTGACAACAGGGGGCATGGTGATGTGGCTCTCTTCGATGACTCTGCCGGCATTGACGGTCCGTGTCATCTGCATGCCGATGAGTTCCTCTTTGTCCAGAGTCGGGCGATCTGGTCTGGCAAGTATCTGCCGTTCCATGATGATATTGTTTTCGGTGATCAGTTCGCCCCGGTGGAGGGTGGTCATAGCGGTGGGTACTTCTGCGATAACCTCCAACCGGCCGCTGATGATACAGTTGCCTGCAGGTGCACCGTCGACGGTAAAAAAGATGGAAAAACTTGCACTGTTGATGATGCCGGGCCGTGAGGGGGTCACCGTCCAGCCGAGTTCACCCAAGGGAAGAACCAGCTCTTCCGGTGCACGCAATGGTGTGAAACGAATTTCTCCCCTGGGCAGTCGGTGGGCGTTTTCAAGCAGATACTCGCCTATAATTTCTCCCATCTTGTCATGGTCGACACGAAAGCCCTTGCGGTGGACCAGAATGGATTCACTGCCCATCCAGTCCACTTCGCCCACTTCCGCGCGATTGCGCAGGGAGGTGATCACCGAGACGGTGTGGAGGCTTTTGGTCGTTCCCGGCGCCGGTGCCGAGGCCACCGGCAGGGCACCGATGGTATCGGCATAGGCGCCGGAAGGTCCGATGTCGGCAATGTCCGCCAGCACGATTCTGTCTCCGGTCACCTCGGCTTCGGCCTGGAAATGGACTGATATACGGGCTGTGGCCGGAACAGCGATGACCAGCAGACAGAAAAGAAGAAAAAACGGTAACAGGTTATTCAAGGTATCACGCCATGTTGGTGACTGTCTGCATCATTTCGTCGGAGGTGGAAACCACCCTGGAATTGATTTCAAAGGCTCGCTGGCTGGTGATCATATAGGCGATTTCTTCCACCAGGTTGACATTGGAATTTTCCACGTAGCCCTGGAGAAGGGTCCCGTAGCCATCATTGCCCGGAATGCCAATGATTGGGAACCCGGAGGCCTCTGTTTCGCGAAAAAGGTTGCGGCCGATGGCGAGCAGGCCGGCTTCGTTGACAAAATCGGCAAGATCGAGGTTACCAAGTTCAACGGAGATGGTATCGTCGCCGAGCAGGGCGCTGACCACACCATTTTCACTGATGGTGATCTGTCGGGCATCCTCGGGGATGACAATTTCCGGATCAATGGGATACCCATCCGAATTGGTCAGGCGACCTTCACCGTCCAGTTTGAGGTTACCGGCTTTGGTGTAGGCCTGATTTCCGTCGGGCATAGTGACTTGAAAGAAGCCAGGCCCCATGATGGCGACATCCAGGGGGTTTTCGGTCTGGACAATGTCCCCTTCGGTAAACACCTTGGTGACTGCCGCGGGCTTGACTCCCAGGCCGACCTGAATGCCGGTGGGCGCCATGGTGTCAGGTGAGGTCGGGCTGCCGGGAACTTTCATGATCTGATAGAGCAGGTCCTGGAAATCGGCCCGGCTCTTTTTAAACCCTGTGGTGGATACATTGGCCAGGTTGTTGGCGATGACGTCCATGTTCAGGTCCTGGGCGGACATACCTGTGGTTGCTGTCCAGAGTGATCGCATAAGCGGCGCCTTTTGGTAAAGATTGATAAAATATTTTCACACAACCGATGATCAGGATACCGATCCAAGTTCATCGTGTTTTTCACTCAGTTTGGAGTAGGCCTCCAGTGCCTTGAGGTGAATCTCAAAAGACCTCTGTGTGGCAATCATGGTCGTCATCTCTTCCATCATGTTGACGTTCGATGTTTCCAGATTGCCTTGAATAACCCGGAAAACTTCCAAGGGCTGATCCCCTTCTCCTTCTTCGAGACGGTACAGCGATGTCCCTGATTTAATCAAATTTTGTGGTTCGTCGACAGCAAAGAGTTGCAGCCTGCCGGCGGCGGGAATGCCGTTGACGGAAATGGTTCCCCATTCATCAATGTGGATATTGGCCCCAATTGCTATGTCAAGTTGCAGTGGCAGATTGCCTTCGCCCAGAACAGTCAACCCCTCGGAAGTCTTGAGAATACCGTTTTCATCGAGCATCAGATGACCGGACCGGGTGTAGAATATTTCATTGTTGCGCTGCACCTTGAAGAATCCCTCGCCGTCAATGGCGACATCCAGGGATCTGCCAGTGGTCTGCATCCCCCCCTGACTGAAGTCGGTGCCGATCTCACGGATTCTGGTGAAGTTGATACCACGGGCATCTGTGGCCTGTTTGGCCCCTTGCAGGATAGCAGCGAAACCGACGCGATCCTTCTTGAACCCGGTGGTGTTGACATTGGCCAGATTGGCAGCGATATTGCCCATGGCCTGTTCTCGTGCCACTGCACCGCTGAGAGCGCTGTATTTACCTGAGCCCATACTTCTCCGTTTACTGTTCTGGATTATCTCGTACTTCTCTTCTCGGCACTATTGCTTTGATTCTTAACAGGGAAATACGGAGAATATCAGGAAGTGCTGGTTCAGCGGTTGCTTTGGGCCATGGTGTTGAGGCTGAGTAACTGGGTTGCCTCGATGTGGGAAATGCCAAGGATAGCCGCAATTTCCTCGGCATCCATTCCCTGGGAGGCCAAGCGGCGAAGAATGGTGTATTTTTCCGGTGGAGGTTGGTGGAGTTTGGCTTGATTTCGCAGTCGCGGCAGTTGCAGGCTTGTTGTCAGCCGCGCGGTTTTCAGCGTGGTGCTGAAGGCTTCCTTGGGGTCCGGGTTGCAGCTGTCCTGCAGGGCAGTATCGATTTTTCGTTGCAGGGATTTGATGCGCTGTGTTGTGTTGGCATGTTGCGCCTGGAGCCGGCGAATACAGAACAGGGAGATGGCAAGTGCGAGTGCAGTAACAACGCCGCCGCCGATGACGCAATGGATGGGTTCAATCATGGCTTTCCCTTGTGCAGCTATTGGTTACGGTTCATACAAATCAGAATTAATCAATTTGACGCGAAGTTTCAGCAGGGCCTGACTGTGGATCTGGGAGATTCGGCCCTCGGAGACCTCGAGAATTTCGGCGATCTCTTTTTGGGTCAGCTCCTCATAATAGTACAAGGCGATGACCAACCGTTCCTTCTCTGTCAGTTCCTCGAGAATATCGGCGATAATCCCGGTCAGTTCCTCTTTTTCCAGGTTATCGACGGGGGCAGGGCCGGTGAGGTCCTCCAGGTTATCGAGAAAACTTCTTCCTTCTTCCGTGTGGTCCAGGGTCTCGTGGAGACTGACGCAGCCCAGATGTCTGACCTCACTGTGAAGGTGGTGGTATTCTTCGAGGGTCAGACCCATGTCCCGGGCCATTTCATCTTCTTCTGGTGAGCGACCCAGTTGACGTTCCAGGCGGAGCATGGTCTGGGTTAGTTGATTCTGCTTATCCCGCATGCTGCGCGAAAACCAGTCAAGTTTTCGCATTTCGTCGAGAATAGCGCCGCGCACCCGGTATTCGGCAAAGGTTTTAAACTGAATACCCTTTGCCGGATCGAATTTATTGGCTGCATCCACCAAGCCGACCATGGCAGCGCTGATCATGTCCTCCCTGGTCATGAAATTGGGAACCTGGGGGGTCATGCGCAGGACCACCAGTTCCACCAGGGGCATGTTATCCCGGATCAATTGTGAACGATCATCTAGGGGGGGTACAGGAGGAATCATCGCGGGGTATCCATGTGTGGGCTGCGGGATCTTCGGTAACGGCACGGTCTCATTTACCGCCGAATTCCAACAGCCGTTTCCAGAAAAACTGGATCGATCCTTTGGGCTCCAGGG
>SKJK01000186.1 GCA_007121995.1 Desulfobulbaceae bacterium | reverse complement strand
TGACAATGGAGAGGATAATGTCGATATCATGAATCATAAGATCGAGAACCACATCGACATCCGTGCCCCGTTCCTTGAAAATACCAAGACGATGGGCTTCAATAAAAAGTGGATGGGTGAGTTGAGGCTGCAGGGCTAGAACCGCGGGATTGAACCGCTCCAGATGACCGACCTGAAAAATGCGTTGCCCATGACGGGCTAGATCGATCAGGTCATCGGCCTCTTCAAGGGTTGTGGTGATTGGTTTTTCCACCATGATATCCACCGATTGCTGCAGGCACGCCCTGGCCACCTGGTGGTGAAAAAGAGTCGGCACGGCGATGGAGACCGCATCCACCAGAGGTAACAGTTCCTGGTAATCAGAAAAAGCCTGAGTGCTGCACTCTTCAGCAACCAGTTGTGCCCGCATTGGATCGGTGTCGGCTACGCCCACCAATTCGACATTTTCCATGGCTGCGTATTTCTGGGCATGAAATCGGCCAAGGTAGCCGACCCCGATCACTCCTGTCTTAATTATATCATTCATTTCATTCCATTCCGTTTTCTTGCCTCGCAAAGCCCTGCTGTCTTTCAGATACCGAGATAGGCTTTTTGAACATCTTGATTGTAGTGTGCAGAGAGGCTGGCCTCGTGCAGTGCCTGGATATTCTCCTGGATCCGTGACAGCAGGACGCATGTTTTGGATTTATTTTCCTGTAATCAGGTTATAAGTTCGGTGTCATTCTTGACAATTCGCCTTCACCTGCCGCCCTTCGGGGCGTCCGTTCGCCCGCCATCTTCATTGCCCGTAACCGTCCGATAAAGTTTACTTTAATCGGACTGTTACCGACAACGAAGCTGACGCACGGACGAACACTCATGGATCCAGGATGCTCATAATACGTGTTAACAGCCTGCAGTTCAAGCATGGTCGATATCAGCGGCGATAGCCCGAAGTCATTCAGTAAAGGTCGGTGCGCACGTCGCTGCACGCCAGCGCCGCAGGCAGCAGCCCAGATGATGGTAGCCAGACAATGAAATAATCCATGAAAAAGTACCTTGCAAGGACGGAAACCGGCCGGAGAAGAAAATATTCGTTCGGTAGAGTCGTGACATTCGTGGCGGAGAGGCCCGGCTCATTGATGCACGGATGAACGCTCACGGATCCTGGTGGTTATTGCACCTGGACGTACCGACCGTCCTGAACCTGATACATGGTAAAGCCGATACCGATTGGTTCACCAGTGGGGTCAAATTTGATGTTGCCCAAGGGGGTGGCAGCTTCTTGTTCGTGCAGGATTCGAGCAATTGCCTCCGGGTCGGTGGAACCAGCCTGGGCAAGGGCGTTGGTCAGGGCAAGGCTTGCGGCGATGGCGTTATTAAAAAAAGCACCTGGTTCGGTTCCTTCAGTCTGTATGAATTTCTCGCGATATTCCTGGGCAATAGGGTTGTCGGAAATATAGGCGGGACCGGTAGCATACACGCCTTCCGCGTTTGCGCCGGCAACTCTGATGAAGGTCTCATCTTTGACGCCATCATCGGAAATGAAAATGGTATTCATTTGTCTTTGCCGCATCTGGCTAACGATTTTGGACGCTTCAGGGTGATATCCCCCAAAGATGACAGCCTCGGCTTCGGAATGATGGATTTTTTGCACCACAGTGGAATAGTCGACTGCGCCGGGAGTGATCCCTGCAAAAAGGACAATCTCGGCCCGGCCGGATTTTTCGAGGAATTGTCTGGCGAATTCAGCCAGCTTTATACCGTAGTCGCCTTGATCGTGGATAACAGCGATTTTATTGACTTGCAGGACTTCGAGAGCGAAGGTAACCTGCGTACTTGCCTGGGCGTCGTCTGACGCAATGGTCCGGTAGAAGTTCGGGTAGTCGCCGCTCTGTGTTAAGGCTGGGGTGGTGGCTGAAGAGGAAATAACCAGAATATCGGCTTCGCGATAGATGGGTAAGGCCGCCTTGGTCGCTTCGGAGCAGATATGACCGATAACGGCATGAACGCCTTCCGAGACCAGTTTGGTTGCAGCGTTGGTGGCAACTTCAGGTTTGCAGACATCATCCTCAGCCAGGATTTCTATCTGCGCGCCATTGATGCCCCCTTTTTCGTTAATCTCTTTGACAACAAGCTGGACAGCTTTTAATGTCGGCAAGCCATAGGAGGCAAGGTCGCCACTATGGGCTACGGCCACCCCGATTTTGATCGGATCGGCGGCAAGGGCTCCGGTGGCGGATCCTGTTGCCAGGACCAGAGTGACCAGGAGCGTATATATTTTTTTTGACGTCATTGGGTCAAAGCCTCTGTTCTCGGATGGACTGTGAGAAATGACCGATTGTCTTAATCGCTCCTTTCTTACTCTATCCATTTTTTTTTGCACGAAGTAATGATAGATTTTCCCGCGAAACAGATCCCCCTGCAGGTCAGGGAGATAATGGTTGATAGCTTGATCGTATAATGATTTTTTCCTGTCTCCCGGGCCTGTCCGGGGTGGAGCTGGAATGGGAAGTGCCATATAAATATTGTAGAGGTGCGGGGGTGAAAAGCGAGTTTATTTATTATGCCTTGGGGCGTCCCTTGGCGCCGCTGTACAGTGTTGCCATGCGGATCAGGGAAAAAATGTATGCTCGGGGTCTATTAAAGTCATACACCCTGTCGGCTCCGGTGATCAGTGTCGGCAACCTGACTATGGGAGGGACCGGTAAAACGCCGATGGTCCAGCATCTGGCCAGGTTACTGAGAAATCATGGGTACCGACCCGCGGTTGTCAGCCGTGGGTATGGCGGCAGGGCACAGGGTCGAGTCAATCTGGTTTCAGACGGTCGGCAGCTGTTGCTTGACGCTGTTCTTGCTGGTGACGAGCCGAGGTTTTTAGCCGAGACCCTGCCGGGCGTTCCCGTGCTGACAGGTCTGGTCCGCAGGCTTCCGGCCCAGAAAGCTGTGGAGATGGGTGCTGATGTGTTGCTGCTCGATGATGGATTTCAGCATTTGCAGGTCGTGCGTCATGTCAATCTGGTCCTTTTCGACGCTGATCGGCTTGCCGGCAACTCACGGGTCTTTCCCGGAGGTGAACTGCGGGAACCGGTTGCAGCTCTGCGCAGGGCCACAGGCTTTCTACTCACCGGCGTCAATGACGAAAACCGGGAAAGAGCCGGAAAATTTGCTGATCTTCTTCGGACCAGGTTTGCTGAGATTCCTGTTGCCTTGGCGGAATATGCCCCGCAAACGCTGGTGGAGGCAGCATCTGATGGCAGCATTGAGTCCGTGGCTGCCGATGGGCTGGCCGACCGTCGTTGCTTTGCCTTCTGTGGCATTGCTCGACCCGAACGTTTTCACCAGACCTTGGAGCGTCAGGGTCTGCAACTGGCCGGTTTTCATCCGTTGGCTGATCATCAGCGCTACTCCTCTGCAACTCTGGAGGCGCTGTTGAGCAAGGCGCGTCGGGCAAAAGCCGATGCGCTGATCACCACCGAAAAGGATTTGGTGAAATTGACCGGCCGAATGGCAGAAATTGCCATGCCGCTTTATGGCTTGCGTATGCAAGTGGCGACAGAACCGCATTTCGATCGAAGCCTTCTGGCAGCTGTCAAAGCGTGGCAACCTGGCCGGTGACGAAAAATTGCCCCTGGTGTGTGTCGAAATTTCAACATTTTCAGTGGTTTTTTCTTTTTTGTGTGTTTTTTGACACACCCGCTCCTGCGGGTGGGTTGGCGGTATCGCCATTTGGCTGCGGTGCAATATTTTGAATTGGTTTAATTTTTTTAATTTGTGCGCCGATGGGAAAAAGTTCTGGGGTCTTGGATTGTTTATTGCATAATTTCTAGTAACTCAGAAAATAAATTCTCTACTGCTGCTTCTTTTTCAGTCAGGACACAATATGATGGCATCCCAGATCGACCCACACCAATACACCCTTAAACGCCCTGTCAGCTGTTGCGGCGTTGGTTTACATACAGGTAGAACAGTCAATCTGACCATCAAACCCGCTCCAGCCAACAGCGGAATTCGTTTTCTTCGTTCAGATCTGATCGACAGGCCCGTGATTCCTGCCCGGGTTGACCAGGTGAGTGATACCAACCTGGCCACTACTATAAGTGATGGTCGCCATCGTGTTTCCACCACCGAGCATCTGATGGCCGCTCTGCGCGGATCCGGTATCGATAACGCTGACGTGGACCTTGACTCCCATGAAGTGCCCATCATGGATGGCAGCGCTGGTCCCTTTATGCATCTGCTACAGACCGGAGGACGGCAGCGACAACGGACTCTGCGCCGGATCCTGCGGGTTACGCGGCCACTCAGCTATACTGCCGGTGATAAGTCCATCCGGATTGAACCATATGATGGATTCCGGGTAACCGGCCGCATCCAGTTCGACGATGCCCTGATCAGTGAGCAGCGGTACTCGGTGGAGGTGACCCCGGAGCGTTTCAGCAGGGAAATAGCCTCTGCGCGTACCTTTGGTTTTGTCGAACAGGTGGAATATCTCTGGCAGAACGGCTTGGCCCTGGGTGGTACTCTGGATAATGTAATCGCCATCCATTGGGATCGTCGTTCCATTCTCAACGAAGACGGACTGCGATTTGATGACGAATTTATCCGTCATAAAGTGTTGGATGTCATTGGTGACATGGCTCTGCTTGGGTCTCCAATTCTTGGGCACGTGATAGCAGATCGTTCCGGCCATAGTCTCCATCTTGGTCTCATGCGGACCATCGCTGACAACCCCGATTGCTGGGAATATGTTACCTTCCAGAAAAAGG
>SKJK01000327.1 GCA_007121995.1 Desulfobulbaceae bacterium | reverse complement strand
TTGCCCCGGAAACCGGTAAAGCAACCTGTCACGGGGGGGTACCACTGTTTGGTTGACCACGCTTCTGTGACACCTTTCGTTCAAGCCAGTCCTAGCTCCCTGAGGATGGCAGGATTGCCGGTCCAGTTCTTCCTGATCTTGATCCAGAGGTTCAGGCGCACCCGGCAGCCCAGTAACTGGCCAATATCGGCACCGGCGCTTTTGCGGATCGCCGCCAGCATGGCTCCTCCTTGCCCGACGAGAATCCCTTTCTGTGAACTCCGCTCTACCAGGATCGTCGCCCGGATGATCACCGGTCGGCCCGCCTCTCCTTCTGTAAACGCATCGATAACTACAGCGGTTGAATACGGCACCTCTTGCCGGGTGAGTAAAAATATTTTTTCCCGGATGATTTCAGCGGCAATGAACCGTTCCGTTGCATCGGTAGGGATATCATCAGGGTAATATTTCGGCCCTTCCGGCAAACGGGCAACCAGTTCCGTGGTGAGGAGCTCAACACCCTCCCCCTGCAACGCTGACACAGGGACTATGGCGTCAAAGGCATGGAGGGTGCGATACCAGTCAATCACCGGCAGGAGTCGTTCCGGTGACAGCAGGTCTCTCTTATTCAAGACCAACACCACCGGGGATGTTATCCTGTTGAGATATTTTTTGAATTCCTCCGCCCGCTGCTCCAGCTTGTTCGCTGCCATATCGGTACTGTCCGCCAGGAAGAGGGTCACGTCTGCTTCATTGAGACTTTCCAGAGCGACCCGCACCATCTGTCGGTTCATTTCCTCTCTGGCTTCATGCAGCCCGGGGGTATCAAGGAGAATCATCTGATACCCTGCACCGTTAACGATGCCCATGATCCGATTTCTGGTGGTCTGCGGCCTGGGAGTGACAATAGCGATCTTCTGCCGGAGCATCTGATTGAGCAGAGTTGATTTGCCGGCATTGGGTGGCCCGATGATGGCGACAACCCCGGAGTGAAAGAGCGGTGTATCCACAGTACTGTCCTTTATGGTCGGGAATCGGTATTTACCCGAAGAAAATAATGACAAAGAGGAGTAATCTTGCTATCCAGTGGTATTTACCATGACTACAGAACTTCGCAATACGTTACCACAATGATCGCTCCCGGTAGCCTCATCGAATATATTGACGGCGGCAGGTTTTACTGCGCCCTTGTCACCAACGTTGCCGACCGCAAAATCCACCTCATCAATCAGAACGGCAGGGAAGTCAAACTGCCGGAGGCCAGGGTTCTGCTCGTTTCCCGGCAACCGGCGACCTCATGCACCGGGCGTGAAGCCGTTGTTGCCATGTTACAGCAATGCGCCGCCCGCAGGACCCAACTCGCCGAAGACATAGTCTTGGATGAACTGTGGCAGGTGCTCTGCGAAGAACCGGCACAAGAATATCCCCTTGATTTTCTCACCGAACTCCATTTCGGTGCAGCTGTGGACGATGATCGCCGCGCCGCTTTGCTGCGGGCTGTTTTTGCTGATCCGTTTTTCTTTAAATACAAAAACAGCCGCATTACGGTCCATAGCCCCGAGCAGGTCGAACATCTGCAGACCCACAAGCGGCGAATGGAAGAAAAAGCACAGCTTCTCGACCGCACCGCAGCCAACCTGCAACAGATCATGCAGGGGGGAGACATCGCGGCAGAACAATGGCCGGACAGGGAGCGTTGCCTGCACTGGCTCGCCCAATCCGTGCTGTTCGGCAGTGAAAATCCGGAAGACGATTTTATCCGTCAGGCCCTGAAAAAGGCGGAACTGAATGCGCCCCATGCCGGACAGGAAATCCTGGTTAAAGCAGGCGTTTGGGATCAGGATGAAAACCTGGCGCTGCTCAGGTCGGACCAGCCGGTGGCGTTCTCGTCATCGTGCCTCGAAATCGCCGACAACATGCGTGAGGCAACTGCGGAAGAACTCCTGGCCAATCCCCGTCGCCAAGACCTGCGCGCCCTGAACACCCTCACCATCGACGGCAGCTATACCAGGGATTTTGATGATGCCCTCCATGTTCAGCCCTTGCAGGACGGGTCCATCGAAATCGGGATTCATATCACTGATGTCAGCTATTATGTCCCTCCCAGGGGACCGCTTTTTGAGGAGGCCAGGGAACGATCGACCTCAATCTATTTTCCCGAGGGGATCATCCCCATGCTCCCCAAAAACTTATCTCTGGACATCTGCAGCCTGATTCAGGGCAAGACCCGCCCCACCATAAGCATCCTGGCCACCCTGGCCGCGGATGGATCCCTGCTGAAAACACACATCGTGCCGGCGGTGATTGAAGTAAAGCGCCAGTTAAGTTATCGTGAAGCAGACGCTCTCATCGACAGTGATCCTGACTTACGTACCCTCAATGTGGTGCGTCGGCAATTGCGCCAGCAGCGGCTTGACCGAGGCGCGCTGCTCCTGTCCCTGCCGGATGTGAATATCGATATCCGCAACCGGGAGCATATCCAGGTGTACCTGGCACCGATGGATACCCCGTCCCGTACTCTGGTCGCTGAACTGATGATCCTGGCCAATGGACTCACTGCGGCCTACTTGGCCGCCCGAGAGGCACCGGGCCTCTTTCGCTCACAATCGCCGCCACGAAAACGACTCCTGTCCGGGGACCGGAACAGTCTGCAGGATATCGCCCAGCAACGTCGTTTCCTGTCACGCGGCGAACTGACCGCCCACCCCAAACCGCACAGCGGTCTCGGCCTTAACAGCTACACCACCATCACCTCGCCGATCCGCCGTTTCCTCGACCTGGCCATGCAGCACCAGCTGAGTCACATGATTCACGGTCGAGGTATCCTGTTTTCCGGAGACGAATGTAAGACCTTTGCCGGCATTATCCAGCAGAAACTGAGCCGGGCCAATGCCCTGCGCCAGCAACGTCACCGCTACTGGATTTTGCGTTATCTTCAGCCTCGGGAAGGGCAGATGATCAATGCCCTGGTGGTGGGTATAGGCCCTAAACGGGTCAACCTCCTGCTCTGCGACTGTCTCTATGATGTCGATCTTCCCCCCAATCCTGCCTTTCCGGTTGAACCCGGCGACACGGTACGTATCCGGCTGTCCCGGGTCAGACCTCTGGACAATGTCCTGCGGGTTGAATGGTAGCATACGAGTTACCGTTCATAACTTCTTGGTCATGCATATATTTTCTGCTCCGGCGGCCTCAGGGGTAGACTTCAGCCGCCCGGAGCAACGGTGCCTCCCGATCCTTGGCCGACAGAATCGGCTCCCCACTTATCGGCCAGTTGATGGCCAGATCAGGGTCGTTCCAGACAATGGCTCGTTCATGCTCCGGCGCATAGTAGTCGGTGGTCAGGTAAAGGAATTCCGCTACCTCGGACAGGACCACAAAGCCATGACCAAACCCCTCAGGAACCCAGAACTGTTTCTTGTTCGCCGCGGACAGATGGACTCCCGTCCATCGCCCGAAATGAGGGGAACTGCGGCGGAGGTCCACTGCGACATCAAAGACCTCGCCGACAATAACCCGCACTAATTTCCCCTGGGGTTGACGAATCTGATAATGTAAACCACGCAAGACATTGTGGCTTGATCGAGAATGGTTTTCTTGCACAAAGGGTGTTGTCAGACCGGTCGACTGCTGCCATTGTCGCTGATTGAAACTCTCGAAAAAAAAGCCCCGCTCGTCACCGAAAACATGTGGTTCAACAATCAGTACACCTGGGATATCCGTTGCCTCTGTCTTCATACTGTTTCTGCTGCTCCCCTACCGGCTGGAATACATTTTCTGGTAATACTGCTGATACGTACCATCCAAAACCCCCTGCAGCCAATCACCATGGGCCAGATACCAGTCTACGGTCCGTTCTATGCCCTCGGCAAAGGAGAACCTTGGGGTCCAGCCCAGTTCCCGCTCGATCTTGCCGGCATCAATGGCATACCGGCGATCATGACCCAGCCGATCACGAACATAGGTGATCAGCGATCTACGTGGTTTTCCTGAAGGAAGAAGGCCCACCTTACGGTCGATCATGTCACAGAGTAATTCGACAATTTCGATATTTTTCTTCTCGTTGTGCCCGCCGATGGCGTACGATTCCCCCAGCCTGCCCTGTTCCAGGACCCGAACAATAGCCTCACAATGATCCTCGACGTACAACCAGTCACGTACATTGCCTCCGTCGCCGTACACAGGCAACTGCTTTCCCATCAGGCAATTATTGAGCATCAAGGGAATCAGTTTTTCCGGAAATTGATAGGGTCCGTAGTTGTTGGAACAGTTGGTGATCAACAGCGGCAACCCATAGGTGTGAAAATAGGCCCGGGCCAGATGATCGGAAGCTGCTTTGGAGGCCGAATAGGGTGAGCGCGGGTCATAGGGGGTCTGCTCAGTAAAATACCCAGTGGGGCCAAGGGATCCAAACACCTCGTCAGTACTGACATGGAGAAAACGGTAAACGTTTTCCGTTTTTCCTGGGATAAGCCAGCGATTTTTAGCTATTTCAAGCAACGTGAAGGTACCGTTGATATTGGTACGGACAAAGTCGTCCGGCGCATCGATGGAACGGTCGACATGCGATTCAGCGGCAAAATGGACCACCGTATCAATCGCCTGCCTGACAAACAGATCGTCCACCAGAGCACGATCGCAAATATCCCCAGGCACAAAGGTGTAGCGGGGGTTATCGGCCACATCGTCAAGATTCTCCGGATTACCGGCATATGTCAATTTATCGAGATTAATCACCTGCCAATCCTTTTTACTGGTCAGGAGCAGGCGAACGAAATTGGCGCCGATGAAACC
>SKJK01000031.1 GCA_007121995.1 Desulfobulbaceae bacterium | reverse complement strand
TTGCCAGGGTCGCCGGTGATGAATATATCGTTCTGCTCCATGCCCCCAACAGCATTGAACATGTCACCAGCATTACTAACCGCCTGATTGATCAAGTGGTTGCCCCGCTCCTGATCGGTGGTAAAGAACTATACATCGGCTGCAGTGTCGGCATAGCTCTCTACCCCCGTCATGGCCAGGACCCGGAGACATTGATGAAAAATGCCGATGCTGCCATGTATCGTGCCAAGAACCGTGATAAAGGTGGGTTCCGCTATTACACCGAAGACCTGAACAAAGATGCGGCCCTGTGGATGGAACTTAAACAGGAACTGCATTACGCCCTGATTTCCGGTCAGCTCGAACTCTATTATCAGCCGCAATACAATATCCAGACCGGCCGGATCTCCGGAGCCGAAGCCTTGCTGCGCTGGAACCATCCGCGTAAAGGTCTCTTATTACCGGATCTGTTCATCCCTCTTGCCGAGGAAACCAACCTGATCATCCCCATCGGCAACTGGGTCATGCGCACGGCCGTAAATGAAGCACAGCAGTGGAAAAATGTGGCCGGCTTTGATTTGAGATTGTCGGTAAACCTCTCAGCCCGGCAATTCCGGTACCAGGAACTCCTAAACCTGCTCGACAGCATTATCAAGACCAGCGGTTTTCACCCACTGTTTCTCGAACTGGAACTCACCGAAAGCATGGTTATGCATAATCCGGTTCAATCAGCCGAGCTGTTGCGTAAATTGAAAAACAAAGGTTTTTCCCTGGCCATGGATGATTTCGGCACTGGCTATTCCAGCCTGGCTTATCTTCGTCGTTACCCCTTTGACATGATCAAGATCGATCAATCCTTTATTGGCGACCTGGGGAGCAATGCCGAAGCCGAAGCCATTGTCCGCGCCATGCTGCACCTGGGTCGTGCTCTTGGGCTGCGGATGGTGGCGGAAGGGGTTGAAAATGAAGCGCAACGGGATTTTCTCGTCGCTGAAGGTTGTGATGAGATTCAGGGGTTTCTCTTCAGTCGCCCCCTCAATGCCAACGACTTTTTACAACTGCTTGCCATGCACGCCCGCGATGACAGCCGGCAGCCCGATTGACCGGGAACTTGCCGTAACCGGTTTAAGTTTCCAGCTCATGCAGTCGTTTTCTTGCACCATCCCATCGTACTGGCAACACCCTGAATCCGTGAGCGTTCGTCGGTGCGTCAGCCTCGTCGTTCGTGGCCGTTCGATTAAAATAAACATTCTCGGACGGTTACTGACAATGAAGATGGCGTGCGGACGGACGCCCCGAAGGGCGGCTGGTGAAAGCGCATTGTAAAAAATACCGCCGCATTTAACCTGATTACAGCAAAATAAGTCCAATAAAGAGTCCAGTCGTCACGGATCCAGAAACACCACAGTGAACGCAAAAAAATTGCTGTGGTGTTACCTGCTCTTTATTGAAACTCTTCGATTTTCCGTCCCCGCTCCACCTGTTCCCGTATCTCGTCAATGGTGCGACTGTACTGTGCCAGCACGTGTGCCAGGGCTCTGCTGGCAGCATCTTCAGATCCCAGCAACCGTTCACTCGTGCTCAGTAGCCTCAATCCGTCCTGCAGGTATAGTTCCAGATCGGTAAGGATCTTTTTTCTGTTTTGTTGTTTTTTCTGTTCTGCATTGAGTACAGGCAACAACCGGTTGATGGAAATCTCAACGAGAAGATCACGGGGTACGCCATGGGTTTTAGCGACATATTCGAGCGATGATAACGAGTTGCGGCTGAGGACATACGTTTTTTGTTGTCGTTGCTCCTCGCTTGCCTGATATTGCTCCGCTCCTGCCGCCACCTGTTCCAGGATCTTTCGGTCTTCCACCAGTTGATCAAACAACGATTTTTGTTTCAGGCCTAACTGATCTGCAGTGACGCTGAGCAGAGTTATGATCTGGATCGGTAAACGAAAGGTCACCCGCACCGATTGCTTACCCTTCAAGGTATCGGCGGACAGGTTCCCTGGTTCTTTTTTTTCCTGTTGTTCTGTGTTGTTATACATTTTGACAGTTCATAAGTAGATAAGGTTCTCTTTGGACCGTTTGCATTACTTAATAATATAAATACATAATTAGTAATGCAAATAAAAAAAGCAAAACGAATATTGACTCCGTTTTGACGAGAATTATATTTTGTCATGCAATGAAAAAACATTGATCCATGCTTTTCCATTTCAACCATGACAATACATTTCAACCAAGGGAGGCACACCATGATGACACGATGGAGCGACTTGAATCAGGTTCTCGGGGCAATGGATCTTTT
The DNA here is from genome assembly GCA_007121995.1 of Desulfobulbaceae bacterium. Classification (GTDB taxonomy): domain Bacteria; phylum Desulfobacterota; class Desulfobulbia; order Desulfobulbales; family Desulfobulbaceae; genus Desulfobulbus. Next base: position 2,511 of record SKJK01000031.1, on the reverse strand, counting down.
CCGCACCCGAATGAACAATGTTTTTAATGAATTTGATCGATCTCACCAAAGCGACCTGCCGTGGACAGGGAATGGTTCGTTTCCGAGAACTAATCTCACTGATACTGGCGACAATCTTGAGGTGATCGCTGAGGTTCCTGGAGTGGCCAGGGAAGATCTGAATGTGAAAATTCAGGGCAACTATCTGGAAATCAGTGGGCAGTGTGCCTCAGATGCACCGGAGGGGTATACTGTGCACAGAACGGAAAGAAAGAAGACCTCTTTTTCCCGCAGTTTTACCCTGCCCTATGATGTTGACGCCGACAAGGTGCAGGCGAACATAAAGGATGGTCTGCTCAAAATGATTCTTCCTAAATCCGAAAAAGCTAAACCCCGACAAATAAGTATCAATTGAACATCCCCGGAAACTATCATTGAAACCATATTATCTGTCACAGGAGGAAACCATGAGCGAGAACACCGAACTTGTCACTAGAAATGAAGGACCAGGAGAACTCGTCCATCGCCTGCCGGTTGCTGCACCTGCAGTGGATATTTATGAAAACGAACATGAAATTCTATTGCATGCCGATATGCCGGGGGTTGTCAAGGATGACATTGCAATCAACATTGACAACGGCAAAATGACCCTTTCTGGTTTTCGTCGCCTGCAGTCGACCGGTGCCTCTGCGTGGAGAGAATTTACCGATACCGAATACCGCCGGACTTTTTCCGTACCCCAGAGCATCGATATCGCTAAGGTGCACGCAGAAATCAAGGACGGCGTGCTCCGGCTTCATCTCCCCAAATCAGATGCAGCCAAACCCAGGCAGATTGAGATCACCGCTGGTTGATCGTATGCCTTTCTGCTCAATGACAAACCGGCCAACCCTTGATGACCCGGCGGCTGAAAAAATGCCGTCGGGGTTTTCCAGGAGGAGAGACTATGGAACTGAAAAAACTGGCCCCATGGAACTGGTTTAAAAAAGAAGAGGAAATGACCCATGCCGTCCCGGTCAAACATGGTGACAAAGAGAAACCGTATCTTCCCGAGCATCAGTACGAACCAATGGCACGACTCCATCGGGACATTGATCAGCTGTTTACCCACTTTTTCCGGGGGATTGCTTCACCAGTCCCGGGCAGTACCATGCCTTTTTCTTTACCACAATCAGTCCTGTTCAAACCACAAGTAGATCTGAGTGCTTCCGAGCAGGAATATATCTTGACCGTCGAAATTCCCGGAGTGAATGAAAAAGATATTTCCGTGGACGTCCGTAACGGCACCATGACTATCAAAGGTGAAAAAAAGCAGGAAAAAGAAGAAAAAGACAAAGATTTTTATCGCATTGAACGGCAGTACGGCGCTTTCCAGCGCGTCCTTTCTCTGCCGGAGGATGTGGACCAGGACACCATCAAGGCCAATTTCAAAAACGGCGTGCTCACCGTGACCATGCCCCGCAAAACTCTGCCTGCAAGTGAAGTGAAACAGATTGAGGTCAATGCGGAGCCCTGATCGGGGCGATTAACAACCAGGGCAGCCTTTTGTTTACATCCGGGGAGCGGACTCGAGTTTTTTATCCCGAAGCGGTGTCAGGATCTGTTCTGGTACCATTGTGTACATGCGGGCAGGAATCGGCCATGCTTTCATCATAGACAACCACCCGGTCCCGGCCCAGCATTTTCGCTTGATAAAGGGCTTTATCCGCCCGCCGGATGAGTTCGGATGGAACAGAGTCCCGGGAGGGTACCATTGCTGCCACGCCTTGACTGACTGTGAGAATAGTATCGATTTTTGAGGTGGCGTGTGGAATCTGGAGTTTTCTGATCCGTTGGCGGATCAATTCCGCTACATTGATGGCGGCCTCGGCGCTGCAATCCGGCATGAGGCAGACAAACTCCTCGCCCCCGTACCGAGCCACGGAGTCGGAAACACGCCTGGCCCCCCGTTGCAGTTCCTTGGCCACTTGTTGCAGACAATGATCGCCGGTAATGTGGCCGTAATGGTCGTTGTACAATTTGAAATGATCGATATCAATCATGATAGCCGCCAGGGAGCTGTTGGTCCGCTGGCAGCGACGCCATTCACGATTAATCACGTCGTCATGATAACGGCGGTTGGCGATACCGGTCAACCCATCCAGGTTGGTCAGTTTTTTCAGCTCTTCGTTGGCCTGCGCTAGACTCTGGTTGACCTCCTCCACTCTGGCAATCTGTTCCACCACCAGTCTGGCCGTAATGTTTGCAGCTTCCCGGGAAACCAGCACCTCCTGATACAGTACCTTGTACGCTTCTCGCATCTGTTTTTGGGTGAAACGCTGAAAACGACCACTGTCAGGATTGTACTGATCATAGTCAGGCATGGACAATCTCCAAGGCTAAATCCGCAGCCCGCTGCACTGCACTGGCCGACCCGGACCCTTCAATACCGATGAGGTAGACCGCCGGCATGGGATCAAGACCAAGATACGGCAGGGAGTTGAGCAGATACAACAAGCCACCGGCGTGGGAATATTCCGGTCGACAATGGGC
>SKJK01000293.1 GCA_007121995.1 Desulfobulbaceae bacterium | reverse complement strand
TCCGATGCCTATTACATTCCCCGAAAAAATTTCTTCATGGGCCGATGGATACGCTATTCCGGTTTTTATCCTGATTATCGCCAACCACAACTCTTTAAAAAAGGGGCTCTGGTTTTCAAAGATGACCCGGTCCACGAAGAATACACACTCCTCTCGAGACACCCGGCAGCTTACCTGCGCAATCCCATCTGGCAGTTTCCCTTTAAAAACCTTGAGGAGGTCGTGCACAAAGCCAATAAATATTCAACCCTTGGCGCTGAAAAACTGGCAAAAAAGGGGCGCAAGGCTACCATGGGGACGGCCCTGAGGCACGGTCTCTGGGCTTTTTTCCACATGTATATCCTGAAACGCGGTATTCTCGACGGCTGGCCGGGATTTATCATTGCCATCGGCAACTTCGAAGGCACCTTCTACAAGTATGCCAAATTGCATGAACTCGGGGCAGACTGGACTCCCCCTCCTTCACCGCCACTCCATTGAATGACCTGGCAATCAGAGGAGATACTGGTCAAGCCCCTTGTGGCACCACTTCAATTTTTCATCAATGGTTTTCTTGAGGATGGCATCATTCCAGGGAAGTCTGTCGCGGGTATTCATGGGATGGTACAGGTGGTACCCCAAAGCTTGAAACTTCACGTTCTGCCTCTTGATGCCGAAATTGAGCAAGCGTGCGGTGAATTCCGAGTCTTCCCGTCCCCAACCGACGAACTCCTCGTTGAAGCCGTTGATACTGATCGCATCCTTTTTCCAGAAAGCAAAGTTGCACGTCTTAATACCGCTCAGATTCTGGCATCGAAAGGAAAAGAGTCGGGCCAGCCACACTGAACGTAGACAATTCTTTTTATTTTCTACTCCCGTCAGCAACAAGGGGATCCGTAACTGGCCTGTGCGTAAGATCCGGGCGGAAAGGTCCTTGCCCAACAGCACCCTGGTGCCCTGGACAAAATATCCGTGCTGGGAGAAATCGCCATGATCGGCAATAAAATGTGGCTCGAGCATGATATCGCCATCTACAAGAATAATGTACTCGCCGTTTGCCTTGGCAATGGCCTTGTTTCTGCTTCGAGCCAACCGGAACCCTTTATCCTCCTGCCAGGAATGAATTATGGGTATATTTGTCGATAAACGGACATGCCGGACAAGCTCCGCTGTATCTGGACGGGAACCGTCATCTGCCACCACGATTTCACAGGGAGGCTGTGTCTGTTTAAGGACGCTGTGCAGGCACAGTTCCAGGGCAGTTCGCCAATTATAGGTAGTAATGATCAGACTGATTCGCATCGTTGATCATATCCTTGTTGTTGGCACTGGTTGCTGATATGGACCAGTATCGCTTCAAGGACAGTGGCCACAGAGATATTCTCCATGCAACGCATGTGATCACAGGTCCGTTTCCGGCAACAGAGGCAATCGAGCCCCTCGTCCCGGACAACAGTACTCTGCACCCGATACGGCCCGACTTTCTCAGGATGGGTCGGGCCAAAGAGAGCGACCACGGGTATGCCGACCATTGCCGCCATGTGCATCGGTCCTGTATCGACACCCACATAAACCGAAGCTCTTTTCATCAACGCCACTGAGCCGGTCAAGTTTAAATGACCGGCGGCAATGACCGCAGGCCGGTTCATGCGACCGGCAATTGCATTCAGATATGGTTGGTCACTGGGCCCTCCAGCCAGTATCGGCAGGATCCCAGCCTCCATGAGCTGATCACAGAGGGTGCTCCACCGTGATGCAAGCCAGCATTTCGACGCCCAGCGGGCCAGTGGGTTCATATAGACAAATGGGGTCCTGGCATCAATTCCGGCCTCGTGCAAAAATCGGTCAGCCTGCTCTTCATCTGCCCTGCTCGTACAGAGATAAAAATCCTCAGTCTGCGCTCTGCAGCCCAGAAAATCCGAAAACAGCAGATTGCCATCAACCGCATGGACGGAAGTAGTGCTTCTGTGCAGCAGATGATGCTGGAACAGGCTATTGAATTCTTTGGCGTCGGCACAACCAATCCGCTGTCCTCCGGGGTTCATCAGGGCAAACAAGCCGCTGCGAAAGGAAGCATGCAGATCGAGAATCAGGTCATATGGTGCTTTTTGAAAAAATGCCCGCAGCTGCCGGAGCTGCCTGGCAGTGGCGGTCAATGCCTTGCCATAATCCGACCAGTGTGCATTGGGATCGCTGGTGGAGGGGATACGAATGGGATGGATAACATCTACGGCGGGATCGCCGGCTAATAGGGACGTGTACCCCTCCTGCACAATCCAACCGATTGTACAGGAGGGAGAGCAGCGTTTCAGGGCATGGGCCACCGGCAGGGTATGGATAATATCACCCAGGGAGCTCTGCTTGATAATCAAAATCCGTTTATTGTTTATATCCATTGATGGTCTTTCGTCGCCCACCTCCGATTATAAAACAAGCAGAGTACAGGGACCATTTTCTCGACAAGTCTCCGCCACGGATAACTTGACTGGTAGCGTCCTCTCCTCTGCTGACCGGGTGTAATCAAATAGGGAAATTGCACCTGTGTGATGTACCACGTTTCTGTATTGTTGACAGAAACGTGATCATCAACTTACTGAGGCTTGCCCGCAAGGGCAATCAATTGCCGTACAGCAGCATCAATTCTATAGGTACTGGCACCATTGTACCAGATAAAATCGGTGGTTCTATACAGATGAAGGATCTCCGCCAGCCTTTTTTTCACCCCATGGGCATCGTCGGCTGCAGCCACAAAATGAGAGTGGGCAGCCAGTATTTCAGTCAACTCAGCGTTTTGATACACCAGGCCGAGAACAGGTCGGCCGCTGAGCAGATACTCATAGACTTTGGACGGGATGGTTTCCGAGGAAAAAAAAGTGACATTCTGAATCAACAGCAGACAGTCGGCGCGCTGCATCGCTTCCAGGGCTTTTTTTCTGTCAATCAAGCCAAAATGGGATACCAATGATTCCAGACCATATCGATGCATGGCCGCGATGGAGAGTTGATCAAAGGATCCATAAAGGTCAACACGGATACACGACCGCAGGTCCCGATCATCCTGCAGCAGCAGATCAAGGGCCTGGAAAAAGACCTGCAGATTGCGAGTACCGGCCAGCGAACCGAAATGGGCAAAATGGCAGTATGCTCCTTTTGCATAACGCGCCGGGCCAAACAGAGAGGGAGAGGACCCCGGCAGAATCACCACGCCAGCAAAGGGCTCCCCCACCCGTCGCCGGGCATTTTCCATGGCCGCCGTGCTGGGAAAAATAAAAGCGGTGCAGGCGGCGGCAATCCGTTTCTCCAACCATCGATACAGGCGGAGCACCATACGACTGCGTTGCCACTGCTGATCGTGCACCAGAGGATCCTGGGTCTCGGCAAGCCAGGGCTGGGAGGAAAAACGATTGATGAGCAGGGCGGCGACATGGGCTGAAGCCGAACCACCGGTCGAGTAGATCACTTCAATCCTGTAGCGACGACGCAGCAGCAGGCCACGCACAGCGGCAGTGACAAACCAGGACCACTCACTCTCCAGGTTGATCACAATTTTTTCGAGCAGATAGAAAGGGAAAACCGGTAAAAGAACAATTGTCTCGACCAGTTTGAACTGCCAGCGCTTCCGCAGATGTTTGCGAAGAAAATGTCGGAGTTCAAAGCGGATCCCCGATGGGGCCAGCGACCAGGTACGATAATGCGGATAGCGGCGGGAACGTTCGCACACGGGTCCGGTGAGCAGTATGGGTCTGATCCCTTCCTGCTCCAGAAAGGGAAGGCGATCATCAATATGCTGCGAACATGCGGATCCGTCAATATGAGCACGATACGAAAGAATGAGCCAATATTTCTCCTCTAACGGCGTGGCTTCACCTTGGGCTGCAGGCGTCCCATTGCCCGGGCGCTTGGCAAGGACAGCACTGAACAGGGAAAAGAGAAAGGCGGTTTCAAAGACGATCAGGTAGGACTCGGTCAACATGATGGTCAGGAAAAAAACCGGAAAGGCCAGACGGATTCGCTGCCAACCATCTGCTGTTTGCCTGGATTGCACGATTGGCACCCAAAAGAAGGCCAGCAGAATACACAGCCCCAGCCCACCCAGCTGCACGGCAACCAGGATATACTGATTATGAGGATTAACGGTGACGGGCATCTCAGGAGACCACTCCTGGTTAACGGCCGCATACGCCGCACCAAAACCACCGGTGCCGACCCCGAACCAGGGGGACTGAGATATAATTTTTGCCGAATTCTGCCACCACAGCAAACGCTGACCAACGGAGGTCGCAGGATTGTCCTGAAAGGCTGCAATCTCTTCGCGGGCCTGTTCTACTCGGTCGTGGAACACCGGGCTGACCTGATAGCCAACCATAAAGACCAACACCGGCAGAATCAGACTCAACAAAACTGCTCTGAACCTGTATGTATGGAAATACTGCATCAGCAGCAGAGCGAGGAGAACAAAGAATACCAGTTGCCCAGCCCGTCCCTCGGTCATGAACATGTTCACAACCATTAAACCGGCAAGGATCGACAGGAACCAACGCCACTCTCTTGTGACAACGCCCCACAGTATCTGATGAACAAGCAGATAGGTCGCCAGGGCGAGCATGGGGTTATACACCACATGAAAGGTTTTCCGGGTGAGATGCTGCGGGGTGACATCGGCATACTGTAACAGCTCCAACCAGACCAGGTAGGTTGACCCCATCTTGATACTGACACCAGCAATAAAACCGGCAACATACCACCAACGATACTCCCAGCGCATGATGGTCAGAAAAATCGGCAGGAGAAAAATCTTCCAGTGATTGCGGATGACGTCC
>SKJK01000219.1 GCA_007121995.1 Desulfobulbaceae bacterium | reverse complement strand
CCGCAAAACGGAACTCGAGGCCCAGATGGCGGACCCGGAATTATACAGTGACCAAGAAAGCTGGAGCAGCGCCAGCCGGGAGTACAACCAGGTGGAGCGGCACCTGGAGCGGGCCTACCAGAACTGGGAAGAGGCGCAGCAGGCCATGGAGGCCATCGAGGCCATCGAACAGCAATAGCAGTCTTATGCTTGCGCCCGGTGAACGTTTACCGGAAATTGTGGATGTCTGCGACCCCCTGCAAGACAGGAACGTGATACATTACCCTTTCGACCCCAGAGAAGTCATGTCTTTACAAGGAGTGCATCTATGAAGACAAGAGCGATTGTAATTGGCTGCCTGGTTGTTGCCTTTGGCCTGGCCTTATTGTTCCTTTCCCGCACCCAGCCGTCGGCCACCGCCCGTCATGCCCTGTATCTGCCCCAGGATACGTTGGCCACGGTCAGTCTCACCCACCTCAACACCATCACCGATACCTTCGCCGCCACTGCCCTGGGCCGATTTGTTGCCCGGGACAACATCCGTGCCATCATGGCGGAGTTGCAGGTCGATCCGGCGGTGCAGGATGCCTATGACCAAGTGTACGATAACGTGACCGCAGTGCTCAATAATCCGGCCTTCCGCACCGTCTTTGGTGAGGACGCGGCCCTGGCCCTGCTCACCCCGGACGCAGAACAGCTTGCCCGGGATCCGGTGGAGGCCCTGCGGTCATCCCTGGTGGTTTTTGCGGTCACTCGGGCCCCCGCCGCTCTGGACCTGTTCGCCCGGTTGGTGATGAGCGAGACCGTGACCAGGGAAAACATCAATGGCCTGGAGCTGACTCGGATCATTGTTGATGAGGACCAGGTGGTCTATGGCTATAATGACGGCCAGACCGTGCTGCTTGCCCTGGCCCCGAACGCGATCAAGACCTGTCTGACAGCTCGGCGCAGTAATGAGCCCCTGGAGGCCTTGCCGGCGTTTCGGGAAGCTGTGGCCTTCTGGGGGCCGGTGGTTCCGGAGCAGACCTTTGTCCGCGCGTTCATCAACCCAGCTCCGGTGGCCGGCCTGCTGGCAGCGATGGAGAGCCAGCCGTTGCAGCAAGGCGGCGAGTTGATGCAGGGGGGAAGCTCCATTGCCTTCATCACCCGGGGCAGTGATACGGACTTGAAAAGCAGGGCTCGCTATACCTATACGTACGAGCAGCTGGGACCAGCCATGCAGCGGCTTGTTGATGCCGCTTCTGCAAACCAGACTCTGCACCTGCTCCAGGATGGGATTCTGGCTTACAATTGGCAATCGATGCCGGTTGCCACCTTGCTGACGCCCTGGTTTGCCGATACGGCGACCGAGCAATCCGCTACTGCCGTCACTGAGGAGACCTTGGGTGTTGCTTTGCCGGAATTGGAACGGGGGTTCGGGCCGCAGCGGGGCAGCGTCCTTGCCGGTCTGGGCGGCGTGCGTATTTTTCCGGTACCGCGGATGACGTTTTTTGTAGAAGTGCGGGACTCGGAGGTTGCAGATGCCGTTGTCCACAGCCTGCGGGAGCGTATTACATCTTACGGCCTGGCCGGAGAACAGCAAGAGGTGGTGGACGGACAGACCATCCATTTCTGGCCGATCCTGCCCGGTGAGATAGCTCAGCCCGCCCTGGTCCAGACCGACACTATGCTGTACCTGGCCAACGGCGTGAGCGCTATCAAAGAGATCCTCTCCACCACCGCTCCTCTCGATGCCTTGCCGGCTGCCGTGACAGAAGACTTCGGTCCTGAGCTCAGTGAACGGGTGGTCCAGGCCAACAGCAGCACGCTAGTGCTCTATCCGGAGCGGATGTCCCGGCAGAGTCATGATCTGTTCCAATGGATGACCGGTATTCTTGCTGTTTCCCGCAATCTGTCCATTGATCAACTCAGCCGTGAGCTTAGGGAAGTGCTGCGGGCCATTGAACGGATTGTTATGACCACGGATCTGTCCCCTGAGCAGGCTCAATGGGAGCTGACCATTACCAGTGTTGCACCGCAAGAGGGTGGTGACTGACCGGTCGGCCCAAGGCAAATTTTCGCAACCGCTCACCAGCATTCCAGGTTTGCACAGAGGTGGCTGCCCACTCTATGCGGGCCACTGCGACTGTGCAAAGATGGGGCAACAGTGGGCGTTGACGGAAAAACTCTTGCCTAACCGGCTGAATTCAGGGTAAGGATGCACACCTGAGAAAATCGGAGGCCAGAGCGGCCTGGTCGCGAACCTGCCCTATCCAAAAAAATGGTGAGGTAATGCTGCCCCCCTGTTCTCCGGTGCTGCCTTGCCAACCATATTTTCATCAGCCCCCTTCCCGGGCACAACGAGGAGGAGTAACGTGGTATTTGATTCAGAGACAAAGCTTTGGCTCTCCGGCAACGAGGCAATAGCCCTGGGTGCCTGGGAGGCCGGTGTCACGGTGGCTTCCGGCTATCCGGGTACGCCGTCAACGGAGATCATGGCCAATCTGTCCCGCTATGAAGGCGTCTATACCGAATGGGCCCCCAACGAGAAGGTTGGCCTCGAAGTTGCTATCGGTGCTTGTTTCGCCGGTGCTCGCGCCCTGGCGACCACCAAGCATGTCGGCCTCAATGTGGCAGCTGACCCCTTGTTCACCGCTGCCTATACCGGTGTGCGCGGTGGCCTGGTGATCCTCAATGCCGACGATCCCCAGATGCACAGTTCCCAGAACGAGCAGGACAACCGCAACTACGCTTTTGCCGCTAAATTGCCCATGCTGGAGCCTTCGGACCCAGCTGAAGCCAAGGAAATGATTCCCCGGGCTTATGCCCTGAGCGAGCAACTGGACACCCCGGTGATCGTCCGTATCACCACCCGTATCGCCCATGTCAAGGGTGTGGTGGCAAAGGGGCAGCGCCAGTCGCCTCCTGAACCTACCATCGAAAAGGTGCCGGCCAAGCTGGTCATGTTGCCTGGTAATGCCCGGGTGCGGCGCAAGGCAGTGGAACAGCGCATGGCCGTTGCCCGCGAACTGGCCGAAACCCTGCCGGAAAACCGGATCGAGCCCGGCAGCGGATCCCGCGGCTTCATTACCTCCGGGGTCCCGTATAATTATGTCAAAGAGGCCTTTCCCACCGCCCCGGTCCTCAAACTGGGCATGGTCTGGCCCCTGCCGGAGCAAATGATCCGCGAATTTGCCGCCTCAGTGGAGGAACTCATTGTCGTCGAGGAGCTGGACCCTTTCCTCGAAAATCACCTCAAAGCCATGGGCATTGCCTGCCGCGGCAAGGATATCATCCCCGATCAGGGAGAATTGAATTCCTTCATCGTCCGCAAGGCAGTGGAGCCGGAGTCTATCGGCGAGTTGTTCGCTCCTCTGGAGCTGCCCATGCGGCCGCCCAATATGTGTGCCGGCTGTCCGCACCGCGGCCTTTTTTACGGCCTGTCCAAGATGAAGGATGTCTTTGTGTCCGGCGATATCGGCTGTTACACCCTGGGCTTTCTGCCGCCGCTTTCCGCCATGGATGCCTGTGTCTGCATGGGGGCCTCGGTGACCATGGCCCATGGCATGGCCAAGGCCCTGGGGGAAAAGGGCGAAGGCAAAATCGTGGCTGTGCTCGGTGACTCCACCTTTCTCCATTCCGGCATCACCGGTCTGCTCAACACGGTCTACAACAAATCCTATGCCTCGGTGATTATCCTTGATAACCGCACCACAGCCATGACCGGTCACCAGGAAAATCCGGCCTCGGGTCGCAATATCCTGGGAGAAATCGCGCCGGCTGTCGATCTGGAACAGCTCTGCAAGGCCCTTGGCGTGGCCCGGGTGGTGGTGGTCAATCCCCATGATGTCGAGGCAACCCGCAAAGTTCTCAAAGAAGAGATCGCGGCTCCCGAAGCTTCGGTGATTATCAGCCGGGCCCCTTGTGTGCTCCTCCCCGAGGAGGTCAAGCGACCCAAACCGGTTTATTTCACTAATCTCGATAACTGTACCGGCTGTACTCTCTGCGTGCAGATGGGTTGTCCAGCGATCAGCTGGAACCCGCTCACCCCGGAGGAGGCAGTGGCACGCGGGTATCGTGACAAGCAAAAGGGCTTTGCCCAAATTGCCGAGGTTCAGTGCCTTGGTTGCGGCCAGTGTGCCGCGGTCTGTAAATTCGACGCGATCACCAGAAAGGAGGCCAGATCATGAAGCAAAGTGGGAACATTCTCTTTTCCGGTGTCGGCGGGCAGGGCATCCTGCTGGCCAGCGAACTGACCGCTTATGCCCAGTTGGCCGCCGGTTTTGATGTCAAAAAGAGCGAGGTCCACGGTATGGCCCAGCGCGGTGGGTCGGTGGAGGCGCATCTGCGCTACGGAGAAAAAGTCTACTCGCCTTTGATCGAACTGGGGGCAGCCGATATCCTGGTGGCCTTCGAGATTCTCGAGGCGGTCCGCTATCTGCCCTACCTGCATCGGGACAGTGCCGTGGTGGTCAACACCCAGAAGATCCTGCCGCCGGCAGTGGCCCTGGGCAAGGCGATCTATCCCGCCGATATTCTCGATGAACTCAAGTCCCGCCATATCAATGTGGTGGCTCTGGATGCCTTTGCCGTGGCCGATTCCGTGGGAGAACTCCGCACTGTCAACGTGGCCATGGTGGGGGCCATGTCCAATTTTCTCGCCGTTGATCCCGATATTTTTCTCCAGGTGATTGATACAGAGATCAAGGAAGAATTCCGTGAGGTCAACAAGAAGGCCTTTGCCGCCGGCCGGGCTGCGGTGCATGCCTGAGTACGACGTTCCCTGAATAGATAAGGAGCAGGAATGATGTGGGTGGAAGAAATAGAAACCCTGCCGCGCTCGGGCT
>SKJK01000043.1 GCA_007121995.1 Desulfobulbaceae bacterium | reverse complement strand
TATACTTTCCGGATCATCGGCTTCATAAATTGCCTTGCGATGGATGACTTCAGCAGCACCCTTGGGCCCCATCACGGCAATTTCCGCGGTTGGCCAGGCATAGTTGACATCACAGTGAATATGCTTGGAATTCATCACCAGGTAGGCACCACCATAAGCTTTGCGGATAATGACCGAAATCCGGGGAACAGTGGCCTCGGTAAAGGCATAGAGCAGTTTGGCGCCATGACGGATTATGCCGCCATGCTCCTGATCCGGCCCAGGCATAAACCCCGGCACATCGACCAGGGAAATCAGCGGAATGTTGAACGCATCGCAAAAGCGAACAAAGCGGCCTGCTTTGAAGGATGCGTCATTATCCAGCACCCCGGCAAGCACTGCAGGTTGATTAGCTACCAGCCCGACGGTCTGGCCGCCAAGACGACCCAGCCCGCAGATAATATTGCGGGCAAACCCGGAATGGACTTCCATGAACTCAGCACCATCAAGAATACTGTTGATGAGCACATGCATGTCATAGGTCTGTTGGGAGTTCCCTGGGACAAGATAATCAAGTACCGGATCGGATCGATCCGGTGAATCACTCAAGTCGAGAATAGGTGCCCGATGCTGATTGTTGGAGGGCAGATAACTGATCAGCCGCCGTATCTCCCGCAGGCAGAGCACATCATTGGGCACGGTAAAATGAGCCACGCCGCTTTTCTGGGCATGCACTCTGGCCCCCCCCAGATCCTCGGAAGTGATGTCTTGATGGGTGACCGTTTTGACCACACTCGGTCCGGTCACGAACATATACGAAGAATCTTCGACCATAAAGACGAAATCGGTGATCGAAGGACTATATACGGCGCCACCGGCACAGGGTCCCATGATACAGGAAATCTGCGGCACCACCCCGCTGGCACGCACATTGCGATGAAAAATCTCACCGTAGGCAGCCAGGGCATCAACACCTTCCTGAATACGTGCCCCACCGGAATCGTTGAGCCCGATAATGGGCGCGCCCACTTTGACGGCCAGATCCATGACTTTACAGATTTTCTGGGCATGGGCCTCACCCAGCGAGCCACCAATAACGGTAAAATCCTGGCTGAAAACAAAAACTTCCCGGCCATCAATGGAACCATGCCCCGTAATAACCCCATCGCCAAGATAGCTTTTTTCATCGCCAAGGCTGCCACCCCGACCAAGTTTGAGGACATCGAACTCTTCAAAGGAGCCATCATCGAGCAGCAGATCGAGCCGCTCTCTGGCCATGAGTTTGCCTTTACGGTGCTGGGCTTCCTTCTGCTGCGGCCCGCCTGCGGAAACCGATTCCGCCCTTAATCGCTCAAGAGTCTCTAGGGTTGCGTGATATTGAGTATCCATGCTCCTCACCTGGTGGCGGAATCCGATGCACCGCCCGGAGACGGGCGCGAACCGAATCTCGATTATTTATTGATCTTGTTCCTTACAGCACGCTGCCAACCTGTTCCACACCCAACCTGCCTGCTTGCCTTGTACTGTCAATTGAGCAATGCCAGGAATATTCCCGCGGCAATGGCCGATCCGATCACCCCGGCAACATTGGGCCCCATGGCATACATCAACAGAAAATTTGACGGATTGGCCTCCCGACCGACGGTCTGACAAACCCGTGCCGCCATGGGCACCGCGGAAACACCGGCCGCACCGATGAGAGGGTTGACTTTGCCGCCGGTGAGTTTACACATCAGTTTGCCCATGAGAACACCGGAGGCTGTCCCAATGGCAAAAGCGACCAAGCCTAATACAATGATCTGAATGGTTTGTACGGTGAGAAAATATTCGGCACTGGCCTTGGCGCCCACGGTTAATCCCAAGAAAATCACAATAATGTTATTCAATTCGTTTTGGGACGCTTTACTGAGACGATCGGTGACTCCGCACTCACGGAACAGATTGCCAAGCATGAGCATACCCAAAAGCGGTAAAGCCGCGGGTAAAAATAAGCCGGTGATCACGATAACAACGATGGGGAAGAGGATTCTTTCCGTCTTGGAGACCTCGCGTAACTCCTCCATAACCACAGCGCGTTCTTTCTGAGTGGTCAGCGCTCGCATAATGGGAGGCTGAATAATTGGGACCAAAGCCATATAGGAATAGGCTGCCACCGACACGGCACCCAACAGATGCGGGGCCATCATTGAAGTGAGATAGATGGCGGTCGGACCATCTGCACCACCAATAATACCAATGGCCCCAGCCTCCTGCGGGCTGAAGCCGAACGCAAGGGCCCCAAGAAAGGTTATGAATATACCTACTTGCGCAGCAGCCCCTAGAAGCAGGGTCTTGGGGTTGGAAATCAAGGGGCCGAAATCAGTGAGCGCGCCGATACCAAGAAAAATAAGCGGCGGATAAATTCCCAGCTCAATCCCCATGTAGAGATAATACAACAAGCCTCCCGGCTGACCGTTGTCAGGGGAGATCATTAATGGCGACAAAGGAAAATTGACCAGGAGCATGCCAAAACTGATCGGCACCAGCAACAGCGGTTCATATTTTTTTGCTATGCCCAGATAGAGGAGAAACAGGGCAATGGCCATCATCACCAGACTGGGCACATCGGCATTGGCAAAACCGGTTGACTCTATGAATTCCAAGATCATTTCCATTGGCAAACTACCTCCATGAACGATGGATGGTTATGAGAATATTCAGCAGCATCGTGAGCCCGCACAGGAACCCGGCACCCTGCCTGTCCATATATACAACGCTGATAAAAGGTTCCAGTCCAGTCTCCGGGCCATACAACCATTAGCCTGTAATCGGTGCGCGTTTACTCTTGGCAGTTCGGTACAAAAACAAAGACCCCATCGCCAAGGGGCTGCAATCTACCGCTTTCAAGGAGACAACGGATGGAGAGGTGCGGATGAGGCAGGTGATATTCTTTCGCCAAAGCGTATAATTCTGATAATTGAAACTCCGAGCTTAATTCTTCAATCAAAGGAGTAAACACCTGCACAGCCGTCTCGACATCATTGGGATCAGCGGGGGGAATGCGAATATCGGGCTTAGGCTCCGGAATCTTTTCGGATTTAGATGTGAGTTTTTCAACCAGTGCCAGCACTTTATGCAATTGAGCAATAACCAGCGAGAGGACAATCAAGCCGGTGAACACTATGCTGACCCCGATTGCGGCAATAAACCAACCATTGTTGTCTGAAATAGCATCAAAACCGTACAATTGAGATCCCTCCTTTGTCCAGTCCTCAAGTATCGGACTAAATTTTGTGAGCCGCGAAAAAATGATCAGTTACGTCGTGTCCTTTAAAAAACGTGATATTTTATTCTGAACCGAGGCGCGCCGGCGAATGTAACCGTAAACATCTATTTAAATTCCGAGGATTAAATCTCAAAGCGCACCAAAGAGTCAGGGGAAATTTGCCGTTTCTGGACAGACACTACCCAATCATGGCAAACCTGTTTCGTAACAGCTGCATTATCTGACAATTACGTAACGTTGTCATGAGATCCTCGGGGCCGAGGTACTCTTTCTTTCTCGCAGCTAAGAGACAGGTGCTGCATTCAACTATATCCTTACAGAAACTACTTCAATCTTGTTTTAGTCACATTCCTGGATCCAGGAAGCGCTAGAAAAGATGTCATACTTGCTTGTGTTGATACAGTACTGGGCACTGCACCCAACATATTGCAAGCAGGCAGGTGATTATCGCATACAAAAACCAAGCACTATATCTCAAACAACCTCAAAGATTTGCGAAGGCTTGTGTCATTGCGGTAACTTGCTGGAGTTGGCTCGACCACTGGCGAGACTTTTTCCATTTCTACATACACGAAATAGAACTACGATGTCAAATTGTTAGTGAAGGTTGGCATAGGTAAACGTGTACAATGGTTTCAGGTTTCAGAGGTGCTCGCGTTCACGTTCTTCGCCTGAAGAACGATGACAGAGGCAAAGCTGCCTTTTCTTTCATGGCCTGATTAGCATGGTAAAAAATAACGAAATGTGGAACATTAAAATGCTTCCTCGCAGCGTACCAAACGGGTCGAAACAACAACACTGTTTTGTCAAGAACACTTCCCCGTACCACGTACCCTGCCCGAAGCCGGAATATCATGACCGACCAGAACGCGTACAACCCACTAAAGGAGTAAAACGATGCAACTGTTTGCCAGAGACCTGATGAGCGAAAAATTCGATACCATCCACATGGAAGCCCCGGTGGAGAAAGCCATCAAAAGAATATTCAACGCCAAAAACAGACCCACCGGGCACAAAACCGTCAGCCTGATGGTTGTCAACGATTCCTGCTCCCTGGTCGGTACCATCAGCATGTTTTATATTCTCTATCACCTGCGGCCCTCTTACCTCAATTATGGCATTGACGGCAGCGAACTCTCCTGGCAGGTCGAACTCGATGGTTTTATCAAAGACGTAAAAGAGAAAAAAGTCGAAGACATCATGAACCCCAACGTCCTCAGTATCCCTCCCGACGAACCGCTGATGGCTATTGTTGATCGCATGATCAAGGACAGGCTTCGTCGGTTGTCGGTGGTGGACAATAGTAAACTCGTCGGGGTGGTGTACATGTCGGATATTTTTTACCATCTGTTCAAAGAATAGCCGCAATCACCGCTCCTCACCCCCCGAGATGACAGGGCGCGCAGCATTGCCACCGCGTCAAGTGCCTGCTGAGGATCAAATATCTCGATACAGACCAGCATATCCTCGGTGAGATACGGAAGCGCATGCTGCAGCGTAGCTGCATCAAGGGCCAGGTGGTCGATGCGTCCATCAGTACCGGAAAGGTGCAGTTCAACAATAT
>SKJK01000173.1 GCA_007121995.1 Desulfobulbaceae bacterium | reverse complement strand
TGGAATATCATCTCGGCCAACAGGTCAGCCTGCTGTATGAAAACCTGGCGGAGCAGATCAGCTCCGCTGTTCGTCATGACTGCTTTCGCCACGACCAGTCGTGCACCCACTGTGGTGAACGCAGTTACGAAACCGCAGCAGACCTGATAGACAGCTTGCCGGAAATTCGCAACCTGCTCGAATCAGACATCGAAGCCACCCTGACCGGCGACCCGGCGGCGGTCAATTCCGATGAGGTCATTTTCAGTTATCCCGGCCTGTTCGCCACCATGATCTACCGCCTCGCCCACCGCCTCCACGACCTGGAGGTACCGCTCATTCCCCGAATTATGAGTGAACATGCCTACCACCGCACCGCCATTGATATCAATCCCCGGGCACATATCGGTTCGCATTTTTTCATTGATCACGGCTCCGGTGTGGTGGTCGGCTCGACCTCCACCATCGGCAACCGGGTGCGCATCTATCAGGGCGTCACCCTCGGCGCTCTCTCCCTGCCCCGCGACGCCGGCACGCGACTGCGCGACATCAAGCGCCATCCCACCATCGAAGATGACGTCATTATTTATGCCAATGCCACTATCCTCGGCGGCGAGACCGTGATTGGCACCCGTTCAGTTATCGGCGGGAACGTCTGGCTCACCCAATCTGTAGGCCCGGATACCCGGGTGATGTTGGAACCGCCCCGGCTGGTCTATGTCGGTCCCGAACAGGGAGAAAAAGCATGAAACCACAGTATCACAATGATTTCACCGCCACCGTCGGCGGCACCCCCCTTGTCCGCCTGCAGCGATTTGCCGCCGACACCGGGGCCAAATTGCTGGCCAAAGTCGAATCAATGAATCCGCTGGGCAGCGTCAAGGACCGGGTAGCCGTTGCCCTGGTCAACGATGCGGAGCAAAGGGGTCTGCTGCGGCCAGGTGGCACCATCATCGAACCGACCAGCGGCAATACCGGTATCGGCCTGGCCTTTGTCTGCGCCAGTCGGGGCTACAGGCTGCTCCTCACCATGCCGGAAAGCATGAGCATTGAGCGACGTAAACTGCTGATTCATCTGGGAGCGGAACTAATCCTGACCCCGGCGACTGAGGGGATGAAAGGTGCCATTGCCAGGGCACGAGAAGTCCAACAACGAACACCGGGCTCCTGGATGCCGGATCAGTTTGCCAACCCCGCCAACCCCGCCATGCACCGACAAACCACCGGCCCGGAGATCTGGCAACAGAGCGAAGGGGTCATTGATGCCCTGGTTGCCGGCGTCGGCACTGGCGGTACCATCAGCGGTGCCGGCGGATTTCTCAAGGAACAGAACCCGAAACTGCATATCGTAGCGGTCGAGCCGGCGGCCTCGCCGGTCCTGTCCGGCGGTCCGCCTGGACCCCACAAAATCCAGGGCATTGGTGCCGGTTTTATTCCTGATAACCTCGACCGATCGGTGATCAACGAGATCGTCACCGTGGAAAATGACGAGGCGATACGGCAGGCACAAACCCTGGCCAAAAAGGAAGGCATCCTCTGTGGTATCTCCTGTGGCGCGGCTCTGGCTGGAGCACTACGGATTGCCACTCGCCCCCAATTTAACAACAAATGCATCGTGGTCATCCTGCCGGATACTGGTGAGCGGTATCTGAGCACGGATCTCATGGCCTGAGTGAGGACATACTATGGGAACAATCATCTCGTTGAACATCAGCCAGGAAAAAGGCGTCAACAAAGAGCCAGTGGACCAGGTGGAACTGAAGATCAACCACGGCATGGTCGGTGACGCTCATGCCGGCGACTGGCACCGCCAGGTCAGCCTGCTGGCCGAAGAATCCATTGCCGTCATGCGATCCCATGGCCTGGAACTCGACCCGGGAGCCTTTGCCGAAAACATCACCACCGAAGGCCTTGAGCTGGCCACTCTGCCCATCGGTACCCGTTTGACTAACGGCCAGGTGATTCTTGAAGTGACCCAGATCGGCAAGAAGTGTCACCACGGCTGTGCCATTTTCGAGCAGGTTGGTGACTGCATTATGCCCCGGGAAGGTATCTTTGCCAAAGTCGTGACGCCGGGAATACTTCACCGCGGCGACAGCCTCGACATTCTATCCTGAAACACTGCAGCGGGATGCTCTCCGTGAGCGACGGATGTTCCGTGGCAACGCATTCCATTGACTGAGCAAGGGAAAACCTATAGAGTGCCTTGATCCTCCGGCGACATTTTCCCTCATTTTCTTCTTTTCCCACGAGACAACCCAACATGCCCACCATGGATATCCACAGACTTCTGGCCAGATTCAACCTGTTAAGCAATACCTATATGCGGGATGAAATTGAAGCCGCCATGCAGCTGCAAGAGGAGATCACCCCATACCTCCTGGACATCATTGAAACCGTGGCGGCAAATCCGTTGGTGTACGCCCTTGAAGGCCATAACGGTCATGTCTATGCAGCAGCACTGTTGGCCCATTTTCAGGAACCTGCAGCCCATCTGCCGCTCATACGCGCCTTTTCCATCACCGAGGAGCAACTGGTGGAGCTCTGGGGCGACACCACCACTGAAACCTTGCCTACCATGCTTTACCGGACCTGCAATGGTTCCATGGCAGCCATCAAGGACCTGATCGTCAACCGGGACGTCGACCAATATGTCCGCTGTGCGGCCATGGAAGCCCTATCTTATATCGTAGCATCTGATCCATCCAAACGGGACGAGGCAGTACTTTTTCTCCAGGGCCAGTTCACCGGCGAGGAGGCTGATCGCGAATCCTACTTCTGGGGCAACCTGGCAGCAACCCTCTGCGACATCCATCCGGGGGAATCAATGGAGATCATCCGCAAAGCGTATGCCGAAAACATCGTCCCTACCAGTTTTATCGATCTGGAAAGCGTCGAAGAGGCCAACGCCCGTGACAAGGAAGCAACAATGGAATCTCTGCAGGTCTGGGCCAATTCACGGATGCCTTCCGACATCCATGGCTACATCTCCTGGTATTCCGAGTTTCAAAAGGAGGAATATTCCCAACCCACCCCTCCGGCCAGTACGGGAAAAAACTCGTCCGCGGGCAAGAAGAAGAAGTCGGGGGCGAACAAAAAAAATAGTGGCAAGAAAAAGCGAAAATAATGAATCCTACGTGGCATCGTAGCGATCCAGCCTGCCTACCGCACAGTGTAAAAACAATCCGCCCCCACCACAGTGCTGCACTCTGTTGCCACGACGCTACTCAAGGTTCGAAAGACTCCAAAAAACAAATGCCCCGGCAAGGGGGCATGAGGAGAAAATTGTCCACCGGCGTCGGGCAGAGACGGGGGGAGTGCTGCAACCCGGAACGCCGATGGACGGAAAGGAGGACGGTAAAGATCAAACACCCGCCATGCCTTTGGACTACATGGTGCCAAATCCGATCATCGGCCAGTAGATCAAAACACCCAGCACCGAGATCAATAGCAGGATCAAGCACCAGGGAATCGCCACCTTGCAGAATTCCACCTGATTAAAATAGCCGGTGCTGTAAGCGATGATTGTCGGCGGACAGCCAATGACCAGCATAATGAATGAGGTGGTGATGGGAGCCAGGAGACCAACCGCTTCGACACTCATGCCCATCAAATTGGCCATGGGCAGGGTGACAGGCAGGCTCAGGGCCACAGCGGCGGAGTTGCTCATCATGCTGGAGAGAATTGAGCCAAACAACCCCATGCCATAATACGTGACAAAGGCGCTCTGCCCTTCAAGGAGGGGTAGAAAGGATTCGGCCAAAAACCGCCCAAGACCGGATTTAAGCATAGCAGCGCCCAAAGACACGCCGGAACCGAAAACAATCCATGATTCCCAGGGAAATTTATCGCAGATAGTCTTAAAGGTAACCCAGCCAGGGGCGCAGAATCCGAACAGCGCCAGGGCTGCAACGACGGTCAGGTGCAGGCCGGTGAGGTCGCCGAGGAACCAAAGGATAAAGGCGGAGGTGAACACCAACGTCACACCCAATTCCGCCGTGGACATTTTAGGCATGGATTCCAAACGAACCGAGGCGGGCAGCTCCACCTCCTTGGGACGAAAGACCAGATAACAGACCGCCCAGGTAGCGATAGCGGTGAAGATACACAGAGGAAACTGGATGATCATGTATTTGACAAATCCGATATGCATCTCTATCCCTGTTGTTTCCAGCAGGTATTTCTGGGTGATGTCAACTGCCAGGGGATTGCGACCACCGCCCAGCAAGGTGCCGAAACCGCCGGCAGAGGCGGACAGAGGAATAAGGATGATGAAAAATTTGCTCAGGTTATTGCTTGTTTTAGGGGTAATGCCCATAGCCGCAAAGATCGGTAGAATGGCAAAGAGCATGATGATAGTGATGGTGGCGTCATGAAAAATGGAAGACAGAATGGTACTGCTGACGGCGACAAAGAAACTGAGCTTTTTCACATTCGTGCCGGCAAATTTCAAAATCCAGAACAGCAGACGTTTAGCCAGGCCGACTTCGTTGAGAACCACACCGAACATGATGATCATCATAACGAACATAACCGCCTGGTTGGCATAAGGGGCCCAGGCATCGCCAGCCGGTGTCACCTTAAAGGCAATCATGCCGGCGGTGGCCAGAAGAGCGGTAATACCGATGGGGATGGCCTCCGAGACCCAAAGAAAGACTACCGGCACTAAAATGGCCGCGAGCCGGTGTCCCTCCGGCGGCAGATTTTCAGGGGTAGGCAGCATGTAAATGCCTATCCCCAGCGCAGCTGCGATGAGCAGTTTGATAACAACGGTGATACCGGACTTTACCGGTCCTTCCTGCTCAACTTCGGGAAGAACGATTTCCTGAGGTGTATTATT
>SKJK01000200.1 GCA_007121995.1 Desulfobulbaceae bacterium | reverse complement strand
CATGGCATCCGGGCTGCAACAGGTTCACTGGTGGCTTTTCTTGACTCCGATGACTGGTGGCTGCCCGATAAGCTAGCCCTGCAACTGGCGGCCATGGCAGCCGCCCCCAGATACGCGATTTCACACACCCGGGAGATCTGGTACCGTCATGGGCAACGGGTAAATCAGAAGAAAAAACACGACCCGCCCCATGGCGATATTTTTGCTGCCAGCCTGCGCATGTGTGTTGTCGGCATGTCCACGGTCATGGCCCGGCGCGATCTTTTTGAGCGTTATGGCCTATTTGATGAGCATCTACCCTGTTGTGAAGATTATGATCTTTGGCTGCGGGTCGGCAGTCGGGAGCCGTTTCTGCTGGTGGGCCAGGCGCTCACCGCCAAGAATGGTGGCCGACCTGATCAGCTTTCTGCACTACATCGACAGGGAATGGATGTCCATCGTATCCATTCCTTGCGAAAAATTCTGGCAAGTGGCGTGCTCAATTCCCGACAGCATCGGCTGGCACAGGTCGAACTGGTTCGTAAATGCACAATATATGGGCAGGGGTGCTGTAAACACGGTCGGCCAGATGAAGGTGCTTTTTACCTGGCTTTAGCAGTACGTCATCAACCCCAACCGGAACAATCGACTTGAAACAGGTTCTATCCTACGGTGATCCCGTTCGCTATCTCACCCGGCTCCATGTAGCGGAGGATTGTCTTGATCTGGACTATACCCGCGAGATCATCTCCCGGGCCAACCTGCCGGTGACTGTTGTCGGTGAACGTGGTACACCGGCTATTGCCGGTGCGTATCCTGGCAATCTCGGGGTCGGTAAGCGCCACCTTCTTCTCTGCCGCAACCGGGGGGCCTTTTTCAAACCCTGTCCAGCTACCCGGGAATACCGCTGCTGTCAGTATCAGGTACTCAATATCGGCATGAACTGCCCCATGGATTGTGTGTACTGTATTCTCCAAGCATATCTCAACAATCCCTGGCTCAGTTTTTTTGTCAATATCGAAGATTTGTTTACCGAACTGGATCAGGCTCTGGACAGTGAGCCGGATCGTTTTTTCCGTATCGGTACAGGAGAGTTCACCGACAGCCTGGCCCTGGACAACCTTACTCGCCTCAGTCCCCGCCTGGTGCGATACATGGCCGGTCGCAGCAATGCGATCCTTGAACTCAAATCAAAAAGCGTCAGTATCGACAATCTTGAAGGGCTGGAGCACCAAGGGCGGACTCTGGTTGCCTGGTCGTTGAACAGTCCGGTGATCATGGCCGGGGAAGAGTTACGGACCGCTTCTCTGGAGGAACGTTTGCAGGCGGCGATGCGCTGCGTCGAATGGGGGTACAGGCTGGCCTTTCATTTTGATCCGATTATCCTTCATCAGGGCTGGCAGGAAGGATACCGCCACACGATCCGCCGGCTGTTTGCCATGGTTCCCGCCGAAGCTATTGTCTGGATCAGCCTGGGGGCGCTCCGTTACCTGCCGGCACTCAAACCAATCGCAACTGAACGATTCCCCGCTTCTCGAATGTTTTACCAGGAGTTTATCGACGGACTGGATGGCAAACGCCGCTATTTCCGGACTGAGCGGGTGGCCATGTACCGATGTCTTGTCAACGAATTGCAACAATATGCCGATTCGCGTACCTGCATCTATTTCTGCATGGAAAACGACACGATCTGGGAACAGGTTTTTGGATTCACTCCAGCAGAGCAGGGCGGTTTACCGATCATGCTCGACCGGTCGGTGCGTACCATGATTTGAGCTCGGATGTGTCGATGGTTTGCTGGTGCCGCTTGCCTCGTTTTTTCTCCACTGGTTTTTCTCTAGGTGCAATCAAGGAAAAAGCGGAATCGATTCAGAGTGTCTTGCTCTCTCTGTGCTTAATAGTTATATTTCTTAATATTATTTTCAGTTTTGTACAGGCAGAAAAGTACCTGGTGTGTAGCGTCACTTTACATCACATACAAAAGAATGAAGAGAGTAAACTGAACTGTTGTGTTTTTATTCAACTACTGACAAGGAGAACCAAGTGGGCACGCTAACAATGATTGCCAAGGAAAATCAAATGGACAACCATGCCGATTGGCCTTTGTTTTACATGAATGACTTCTCACGTCTAGGGTTGGTGGTCAGCGGATTACCTGAAGCAACTCAAGCCCTCAAGACCGGTGGTTACCGGTTCAAGCAGGATGTCAAGGGGGTGGCTATAGAATTTACCGGACGGGAACAACTGAGCGAAATTTTAGCTGTCCTGCAGGAACATCAGGTGGGGTACGAACTTTCCGACCTGGTACATTGCGTGTATCAGGGGTGATAATCCTTTTTGAACTGCCCGGTGGGCAGGGAAAAAATTGTTTGGTAGTACCCATCCAGAAAGGTGATAATATTTTGTTCAGAATCAAGGCGCGCTGGGGGATTTATATGGTAAGAAAATAACACCGCGCACCATGGTCGAGAAAACAAGAATCGTCCCCGTTCTTTGTTTTGAGCTGATTGGAAGAGGGGAGTGGCGATACGGTTTTTCGAAAAATTATTGGGCAGTTGTTAAGCCCCGGAGAGCTGATCGTGATTTGTCGATAACAGACCCGGAGTGGTTTCGAGGAACTCTTTCAGGGCTGTAAGGTCTGCTGTTGTCAGGTTGAGCTGCATCGCTTCTGTCGTTTTGAGAATATCAATAGTTGGATCGTTGATCAATCCGATTCCCAGCCAATGACAAAAAGTATTGGCCATCTTAACCAGGACCAGAATATAATTATTTCGATCATAATCCCGCAGATGGTGATCCCTGGCAACAGCTGCAAACAACGGCGGCATTTTGATCTGCTGCATGAGGAGGTATCCCTGTTTCGCGTGGAGTTTATCCAAGGCGTTGAATAGAAGGTCATCGGTAAGAATGACGGTTTTTCCTTTCTGCTTTACTTCATCGATCACCTTCAATATCAAGAGCTTGCCGACATCGTGAAACAGGGCGGCAAAAAAAGCTTCATCCTGCATGACACCAAAATCAAGCCGCCTGGAAAGGAAGGCCGCGGCAAAAGCACACCCCACCGAATGCTGCCATAATTTTTTCATGATAGCGTCAATCTGTTTGTCATGCGCTCTGGCTTTTTTTTTATGAATATCAGCGGAAACTATTCTGGTGACTTCCACCATGCCGATTCTGATTATGGCGCCTTTCACTGTCCTGGTTGGAAGAAGACCTTGGTATTGAGTGGAGTTGGCGATCCGTATCAGGTGACTGGAAAGTGCCTGGTCGGCAATAATGAGTTTTGCAACAGTGCTGAGGTTGGGTTCCTTCTTGACCAGTTCAAGCTGAATCTTCAAAGAGACCGCATCAAAAATCGGCAAGGTAAGACGCTCTGATTCGATGTGTTTTTTGAGCAAAGCAACAAAGGTGTGTTTGTTTGCCATTTTGAATCGGTCTGGATAGAGTGGATTATGCAAAGCACAGGCTCGCTGTCATGAAAAAAGCCCGTCCAACTGGTATCATTATCAATGATTTCTTTATGCCATCAGATCCATTTTACATGGCCTCGAAAAGCATGCTTTCTGACGTCATATCGATTTCGGTAACATTATACAGGATACAGAAAGGTTTCGTCCACGTTGTATCTGATTACCGGTTATGGTGCAAAGATATTTTGTCTCCGTTCACCGGGTGCAAGGACAAGACTGCAACTATCCATTCCCCTGACGTCAAGGAGATACTAACCATGAAGAACCTTTTCCGTCCCCTGCAGATCGGCCCTTTTACTCTGCCCAATCGCATCTTTATGGCACCACTTACTCGATGCCGTACGGAAGTCGATCATATCCCCACCGCACTCATGGCCAAGTATTATGCCCAGCGAGCTGAGGCTGGACTACTCATTGCCGAGGCGACCATGGTCATGGCTGGAAATTCGGCATTCTGGCGAGAACCTGGCATCTATTCACAGGCACAGGTCGAGGGGTGGCGATTGACCACGGAGGCAGTCCACGAAGCCGGTGGCCATATTTTTTTACAACTCTGGCACGGTGGCCGGGCCTGTCATCCATTGCTCAACAACGGTGCACAGCCGGTGTCAGCGAGCCCCCTGGCCATTACTGGTGAAGAGGTGCTGACTCCGGAAGGCAAACAACCGTACGTAGTCCCCCGGGAATTGAACGACAACGAGATTCCCGCCATTGTCGACGGATTCAAGAAAGCGGCTAAAAACGCCAAAGCCGCGGATTTTGACGGAGTCGAGGTGCATGGGGCCAATGGTTATCTCCTCGACCAGTTCCTCCGCGACGGCAGTAATAAACGGACTGGCCCCTATGGTGGCCCGGTTGCCAATCGCGCCCGGCTGCTCTTTGAAGTGCTTGAGGGGGTCAGCGAAGTTTGGGGCAACGATCGGGTTGGCCTGCGGCTTTCACCACTCAACAGCTACAATGCCATGGAGGATAGCGACCCGATCGGCCTGGTTACCTGGCTGGCTGATCGTCTCAACGGATTCAATCTGGCCTACCTTCATCTGATGCGGGGTGATTTTTTCGGCCGGCAACAAGGCGATGTACTGACCCCTGTACGAGAACGTTTCCATGGGGTGCTCGTCGGTAACATGGGATATTCGCCTGAAGAGGCGGAAGCAGTCGTTGCCGCCGGCACGTTGGATGCCGTAGCCTTTGGCACGGCTTTTTTGGCCACCCCGGACCTGCCGACACGGATCTGGGCGAATGTACCGTTGAATGAGCCCGACTCTGCCACCTTTTACACCCAAGGTGAGCAGGGTTACACTGATTATCCTTTCTGGCGGCCAATCTCGGCGGGGGAAGGGCGGCCATGAAGAACAGATTCCTGGCGGTGGTTTTGTCTTGATG
>SKJK01000339.1 GCA_007121995.1 Desulfobulbaceae bacterium | reverse complement strand
TGAACGTTCAAAATCGACAGCAGGGGAGAGGCGTCGCAGTTCGTATTCATTGAAAGGACGCGGCGAGGCGAAGAGCAGGCGAAGAAATCCTTCCGGAGGTCCCTGGTCGCCCGGGAAAAGCGCAGGCGAGGCCAGGATGAGTCGCAGGGTCACTGGTCGGTCCTCTTCCCGCATCATGCTGACCTGATAGCTGGTCGAGATGAGATGCACCAGGGCTTTTTTGCCGGGCAGGGTTATTTCACTGTCCAGAGGTTGGTCGATAGCTTCGCTATCCGAGGGTGGAGCGGACCATCTCTGGTTGATCAGGTCAACGAGTTCAGTTGGATAAACGTGCATGCATACATCAAAGGGTAGGAGTTGCTTGTTGTCCTATGCGCTTGTTTTTCTCCACTATAGCGCAGGTTGGCCGGAGATGGAACCAAGATGTTGAGCAAAGCCGGACGATCCATTTGCCTGATTCGTTGCGAGACCATGTCAGATATCGGGCAGGACAACCTGTCACCTGCACTTATGTTCGCGTTTGCCGGATACAAATACATGATCGTCGTATCCTGTACCCCCTGTTCAGAGAGCCCATACCTTTGCATCGAATGTGCACAACTACCTATATTCCCTCGCACCTTTGACTGGATACCATTCGTCGAATGGATGCAGCAAAGATCCTTGGTTGGGAAAAGGATTGTCTTGAAGCCGGATATGCGGTAGTAGAAAAACTTCTGTCGGTAATCCCTGAACGATTCAGGATTTTTTTGTTCAGCAGTTGCCCGTGTGGCACAAACTTAGAGTGCAATGAAAAAGACCCTGCAAGTAAACCTGGCCGATGTCACCATTCCCGAGGTCAAGGTCCCGACCCACCCGGTTCACCTGACTATGCCGACCCGGGATGTGGTCGCGCTCAAGGAACATATCAAAGACATGCTGCGTCAGCAGGATGCGGTTTTGGTGGCGCATTACTACACTGATAGTCTGCTTCAGGATCTGGCAGACGAGACCGGTGGCTGTGTCGCCGATTCCCTGGAAATGGCGCGTTTCGGCACCATGCACCCGTCCAGGACCCTGGCGGTCGCCGGGGTGCGGTTCATGGGGGAGACAGCGAAAATTCTCAATAACGAGAAAAGGGTCCTCATGCCCGATCTCAATGCCACCTGTTCTTTGGACGAGGGGTGCCCTGCGGATCTATTCGCTGCATTCTGCGACCGTCATGCTGATCATACGGTGGTCGTGTATGCCAACACCAGCGCCGAGGTCAAGGCTCGTTCCGACTGGGTGGTTACTTCCGGGATTGCCTTGCCGGTCATCAAACATCTCGCTGCCCAGGGAGAAAAAATTGTCTGGGGACCGGATCGTCACCTGGGCAGGTATGTGCAGCAGTTGACCGGAGTGGAAATGATTCTGTGGCCGGGTTCCTGTGTGGTTCATGAAGAATTCAAGGCCGAGGCGCTGGAACAGATGCGCAGTCGGCACCCCAGGGCCGCTGTTCTTGTCCATCCTGAATCACCCCAGGAGGTGGTGGCACAGGCGGATGTTATTGGTTCGACCACGGCCTTGATTGAGGCGGTCCGCACACTCCCTCATCCGGAATTTATCATTGCCACCGATGCCGGTATTTTCAATAAGATGCAGCAGGCGGCTCCGGACAAGATCCTGCTGGGGGCACCAACCGCCGGGGAAGGAGCGAGTTGTGAGAGCTGTGCTCGCTGTCCCTGGATGGCAATGAATACCCTGGAGAAGTTGGCTCATACCCTGGAGACCGGCACCAATGAAATAGAGGTGTCACCGCAACTGGCGGCCAGGGCCCGTATTCCCATTCAGCGGATGCTTGATTTTGCCCGGACCCTGAAAAAATGATCTGTTGGCAATTGTCAAGGCCTTCCCCACGCAGGAAAGACCCAAGTGCGAAATAAGCCAGTGCCGGAAGATCAGGCAGGAATGGATTCCCGGTAGGGCCGGAAACGACCGCTGCGCAGATCCAAACCCTGAAGGAGGATGCGCGGGTCCTGGTAGAGGGTACTGATCAGGCCACGTTGATTGCGGTTGATGAGAATGCGGACTGGAACATCCGGCAGGGTGAGCATCTCATAGTCGGTGTCGGCGTCACCGGCGACCAGAATCAGCGGTCTGGCAATGAATCGATGGATAATCTCCGTCTTGCCCTGACGAAAGGTGACGGGGTAATCGGCGGCCTTTTCGGTGGTGAGCAGGTTCTGGTCGTCGATGTGTACCCGGATACCAAAGATACGGTCCTCGGGTACCGGAAAGCCGAGTTGTCGTACTGCTTCCGCCACCAGCCATTCGGTGCTGGCTGAGATCACGTAACTGTCGATACCTGCCAGGGCGAGCATGCGCATCAGTTCGTCCATTTCCCGGTGGGCGTGTAACCCCATGGGATAGCCCGCCTCAAGGTGACCCAACGGAGCCGGCAGGTCAATGGCGAGTTTCTGCTCGGTCAAGGGTTCAGCCATGATCGCAGTCAGAACTTCGCTTGCCAGAACTCGCAGGTCAACCAGGCTGTGTCCGGCCAGCATCTTGCCCATAAACGGTAAGACATACGCAGGCCCCAGACGTTCATCCCGGCGGGCCTGGTCCGTGAACCAGAGCAGCAGGGTGGTGAACACCCTGTATTCCGGCATCTGCCGGGCTCTGTCCTGCTTGTTGACGTCAATGAGTGGCCACAGTCGCTCATAGGCATCGACCAAGGTAGAGGTGATGGCTGCCATCGGACGTCCTGCCAGGAGGCTCTCCCGGTCAGGAAGCAGTGCGGCCAAGGCATCGGGAGGGACCCGATAGCGCAGGTGCAGCATCTGGTAGCGGAACACAGCCTGGCCCACATCACGGAAAATACAGGTGTTGTCGAAGTCAAACACGGCGACGGCTCGAGACGGGCCGCTGTTGCGGGTGTGTTCCTCAATTGTGCTGTGAATCGATGCCAGGTTGCCTGGGTACCAATGACCTGTCGCGCGGATGATATCCGCTGGCTGCCGGTGCATCTCGTTTTGTCTTGATTTCATGTGCTGTGGTTCGCGAAAAGATTCTTCCGGGTTAAGGGAATGAAGGTGGCGTGTGGACGGAGGCTTCGAAGGGCGGTGGTTGAAGACGTATGGTAATAAATGCCACCGCTCATATACCCTGAGTACAGCAAAATATACCCAAAACAAGAGCCTAGCCGTCACACATTCAGGTGTTTGTGACCGATTATATACGATAAACAAGCAAAGAATGCATGAAGTATCTGGAAAAACGGTTCCTGTTTTCAGGTTTTGCTAATATCTTGCTTGGCGTTTCCTTGCACCCGGTGCATGGCTAAGCGCTCGTCGGCATCCCATCTTTGCACGGTCGCGGCTGCCCGCAGAGAAGGGGTAGAGCGGGCAGCCCGCCTGGATAAATTTAGGCACCTGTGACCGCTTGCCGTTCAGGAACGTGGTCAATTTTCAGTCGTACCTCCTGTGATTGGCTCCAGGCCGGAAAAATAGCGTTTATCGCTTTTTTTTGACACGGTTGCCAGCAGAGATACGGGATGGTCGAGCTGATTTTTCAGGGCCAGTTGGAGCGAGCACAGCTTTTTGCCGTTCCCGACCCTGAACCGTTTTTTCCACAAAACAAGGCTTTCCAGTACGGGGATCATTCTCTGTCCAATATATCAGAGTGGACCAGGTGCAGGGTGTGGGGGTGAATAATTGCACCTGCCGGGGCAGATGGTGGAGTTTGCCGCGGCAAAAAGCACGCAATTCCCGCATGGCCTCCAGGGTGCAGCCTGGGTGAGCAGCGATCAGATAATAGGTCAGAAATTGTTTCAGTCCTTCTTCTTTGTTCAACTGGTCGAACATTTGACGAAATCGCAGCAGAATATCTGTGCCTGGTTTGCCCATCACCGCCAGGACGGAGGCTTCGCAGTGTTCCGGAGCGATTTTCATTTGTCCGGAGATATGATGGCGGACGAGTTCACGGAGGTAGGAGCGACCGTTTTTTGTATCGGCGAGGATCAGGTCGTAGCGGATCCCGGAAGCCACAGCGACTTTTTTGACTTTGGGCAGGGTACGTAATCGTTGCAACAGGTTCGTAAGGGGCGCGTGGTTGACCTTAAGTCCAGGGCAGACTTCCGGAAACAGGCAGTGTTTGTCCCGGCAGGCACCATGTTGTTCTTTTCTGGTGCACTCAAAGCCGTACATGTTCGCTGTCGGCCCCCCGACATCGGCTATAATACCTTTAAAAGCGATATGGGTGGTGAGTATCTCGGCCTCCGCCATGATCGATGCCATACTGCGTTGCACAATGGCCCGACCCTGATGGACAGCAATGGCGCAGAAGGCGCATTCACCGTAACAACCGCGATGAGTGGTGAGGGCAAAACGAATGGTATCCAGGGCACGAACCGGTCCCAAAAGCTGGTCGCGGGGGTGAAGATTTCTGGTAAAGGGAAGCCCGTGGACAGTATCGAGTTCTTTGGTGGACAAAGATGGCTGGGGCGGGTTGTGGACAAGAAACCGGCTATCCTGTTGTTGCACCAGTGTTCTGGCGGTGACAGGATCGTTGTTATCATAAAAGGTCTGAAACATGCAGGTGAAAGCTGCTTTGTCGGCCGCCGCCTCCGCGGCGGCAGGAAGCAGCAATGCTCCTGCAGGTGGATCGGGTGCCGCGTAGCAGAGGCCACGGATCCTGGTCGGTGATTGTCCAGCATCCAGTGTTTGCGCTAATTCAACCACCGAGCGGTCGGCCATGCCATAAAGCAGGTAATCGGCCTTAGCGTCAAAGAGAATTGATCGCCGCACCCTGTTTTCCCAGTAGTCATAATGGGCGAGGCGCCGCAGGCTGGCCTCAAGGCCACCGAGGATCAGGGGTACGGTCTGTTTGAAGTGCC
>SKJK01000295.1 GCA_007121995.1 Desulfobulbaceae bacterium | reverse complement strand
CTTCTTCTTGGCCTCGGTCGGGAGCAGATATTCGAAGGCGTCGTCCATGATGCGCAGGTTCGAGCCCATGAGCCGCACCCCTTCGATGGGGCCGACGCAGACTTGGAGATGGCGTTTGGCCAGCTCGATGTCTTCGCCCTGCTTGAAGATGCCGGGCCACTCGTCGCAGGCTTTGTGAAAGAGGTTGTTGATCCGGTCGAAGGTAATCTCAGGGTCCAGCGCCTTACGAAATTCGACGACCTTGTCCTTCCGCTTCTCCAGCGCCTCCTTCTCGTCCCAGATCTTGGCGAAGATTAGCTTGAAGATCTCGTTGAACTCGTCCTTGCCGCTATCAGCCAGAACGAGTTCTTCCAGGTCTTCAAGGATCTTTTTGAAATTGAAATTATTATCTAGCTGAAGGACCGTTCTTTTGGTTTCAAGAACATCCTTCGGCTCCTGCCCGCGTTTCGGGATGTCGGACAGAGTGTCGTCAAATTGCTTTGGATAGGGCCGATACAATATAATGCTGTCGCTGCCGTTAGACCAAACCGCCACCGGCGCGCCCTTGGCGTTCATGTAACTCTTGAGCTGCTCGATGCCGTCCCTGCGTTTGGGCTTCTTGCACTCGACGATGATCTTGGGCGTTTCCTTGGTGGTGTCGGTGTAGACGATGATGTCAGCCGCCTTGGTGCCGACCTCGATGCCGAACTGGACGCTGGCCTCCAGATCGATCTCCTCCATCTTGTAGCCGTACTGATTGATCAGCTTGTAGACCCAGAGCTGGCGCACGATCTCTTCGGGGTTGGCCTTGCCGTCCTCGACATAGACCTGCACCTCTTCGTTGCCCGAGGAAAAGGGAATGAAGCTTTTCAGGTAGTACTTGGTTTTACCCGCATCCCGGCCCGTGGCGGCGGTTTTCGGGTAGATCGCCAGGATGTCGTGAATCGCCTTGCCGAGGTTTTCGAATTCGGTCAGCTCATATTTGGTGGCCGGGTCTTTAAAGATGCGGGCGATGATCTCTTTGGTATTCACGGAAGATTTCTTGGTATCGATTCCGGCATTCATGCCTTGGTTTCCCCTTTGCCGGTCGCGTGCGCCTTCATCCACTGATCGATCTCCTCTCGGTCGAAACGCCACTGGTTGCCGATCTTCGAGGCAGGAACCTCGCCGCGCTGGGCCATGCCGTAGAGCTTGGTCCGGCTCATCTTGATGTAGCCGGCCAGTTCATCAATGGTCAGCCATTTATCGATTTTATCCATGACCTCACCGCTCGGAAGAGATTCGTAGTAAAAAATTGATAAAAAAAGATAACCCCTGGTCACCCATAAAGACAAGACGAAAACAGGAAATCTGGCCAGTTGCAGGATTTTTTCGACACATCCCAACGCCGCCCGGTATGTAAGGCCCATGGGAGCAGATACGAAAAAAATTCAGCTATCGCCCGACACTTTCTCCGTCTCTCCGGTAAGTAAGGGCACAAACCGGACGAGGTCCGGAGAATGGGGCGAAGAATGCGGAGAATTTCAAGGCGAAAGAGAAGCGGGGTATGACGGGTTTCCCGAAACGGGAGAGAAAGGGGCGGCAGCGCTAACACCCTGAAAGCGACGTAAATCGCTTCTGATACCTGGAAAAACAAAACCCGTCCACCAACCGGACGCGGTTAGTGGACGGGTTTGTCTTTTCTAATTGGTGGAGGCGCCGGGAGTTGAACCCGGGTCCGAAAACTCTCCCCTTATGTCTCTACATGCTTAGTTCCAGGATTGGTGTCTCGCATCCGGTTCTCACCCGGAACCAGGATATTCGGATGCCAGCCTGAAAGATCTCATCAGCCGCGCTTCAGGCAAGCACGGTTGACCAGCCTGTTGAGTCGACGCTCCGTATCCGGCCTTACAGGCGAAGACCGGTGGAACGGCACAGCAGCTTACGCTGCCAGTGCGTAATTATAATCGTCTGCGATTATATTTAAGTTCCGCCATTTTTACGAGCTGACAGAAACTCGGCATGCAACATTAAGCTTCAATATCCCCGTCGAATCCGTTTCGCCCCCTTTATATCTGTCGAGTGTTGGTGTGTTGAATGGTTATCATGTTCGGACATCTCAGGAAAATCATTCGTTGCGACGCATGCTTCGTTCCACGTCGCGGTTGTATTCTTTTTCCTTGAGGGCAGCCCGTTTATCATAGAGTTTTTTTCCTCTGGCCAAGGCGAGTTCCACTTTTGCTTTGCCATTAGGTATAAAGTAAATCTTGAGTGGGATAAGCGCAATGCCTTTTTCGTGCAACTTGCCGATCAATTTCCTGATTTCACGCCGGTGCAGCAACAATTTGCGGACCCGGAGCGGGTCCTGGCTGATATGGGTGGCATAGGCATAGGGGGAAATATGGACATTGTAGAGGAAGACCTCCCCATTTTTCAGTTGGGCGTAGCCATCGCGGAGGTTCACCTTGCCGGCCCGCAACGATTTGACTTCCGGGCCATTGAGGACGATTCCGGCCTCAAAGGTCTGGTCAATGTGGTAATCATGGAAGGCTTTTTTGTTTTTGCTGACGATCTTCTGTCCGGAGGGTTGCTTTTTAGTCATGGGTGCCAGTTGGTTGTCGAAGAAAAAGACTCTGCATGCGCTGCGCGACTTCGTGAACGATTGGTTAGCAACAACAATAGTACCTCTGGCGCGAAAAGCAAATCCTGATGAGAGTGGTAAAGGCAGGCACGACTCTCGCCGTCGAAATCAGGAGCGGCAAGTTGATCACAATCTGTCAATACGTCTCGCCGGTAACCCGGAGGGCCTCTTCAACGGTGGTTTGCCCGGCCTGAACCTTACGCCAGGCGTCTTCCCGCAAGGTCGTCATCCCCTCTCTGACCGCCACCTGACGCAATTCACGGTCACCGGCCTGGGTGGCGATCAGTTTTTTCATCTGCTCCGACATTGGAAAAATTTCGAAGATGCCTAATCGTCCCAGGTAGCCGGTGTTGCGACACTGCACACAGCCTTTGCCGCGATGCAAAATCACCGTGTCCTTGCCGGTGACCGGGAAACCAAGTTTTTGCAGGCC
The DNA here is from genome assembly GCA_007121995.1 of Desulfobulbaceae bacterium. Classification (GTDB taxonomy): domain Bacteria; phylum Desulfobacterota; class Desulfobulbia; order Desulfobulbales; family Desulfobulbaceae; genus Desulfobulbus. The sequence goes on along the minus strand of SKJK01000295.1, from coordinate 1,844 downwards.
GGCGGCATCCGTTGGATAGGGCTCGGTGCAGTGTGGACAGATCCGGCGTACCAGACGCTGGGCCAGGGCGCCGAGCATGGTCGAGGCGATGAGAAAGGGTTCCAGACCAAGGTCTTGCAGGCGAATGATGGTTGCAACCGCATCGTTGGTGTGCAGCGTGGAAAAGACCAGATGCCCGGTCAGCGCGGCCTGCACTGCATAGGTGGCGGTCTCAAGGTCGCGTATCTCGCCGATCATGATGACATCCGGGTCCTGGCGGAGGATGTTGCGCAGGATGTTGGAAAAAGTGACATCGATCTGCGTTTGCACCGCAATCTGGTTGAATTCCTCATGCACCATTTCCACCGGGTCTTCGACGGTGATGATGTTTCGTTCCGGTGAAGCGATCTGCTTGAGGGTGGAGTACAGGGTGGTGGATTTGCCGCTGCCGGTGGGCCCGGTCACCAACACGATCCCATGGGCGGCGGACATGAAGCTGTTGTATACCAGCCGATCCCGCCGGGAAAAGCCGAGATCGTCCAGGTTCTGGAAAACAACGTCCGGATTGAGGATACGCATAACGGTTTTTTCGCCGAAGGCGACCGGAACCGTGGACACGCGAATCTCAGCCTCACTGTCTCCCTCCCGTCGGCCTATTTTGATGCGACCGTCCTGAGGACGACGCTTTTCAGCAATGTCAAGGCGTGCCAGACTTTTGATGCGGGAGGTGATGGCGGTATGGACCGCCTTGGGTAATTTATAGATGGTATGGAGTATGCCGTCGATGCGGTACCGAACCATGCAGATATTTCGTTTGGGCTCAATATGGATGTCGCTGGCCCGTTGCTCGAGAGCATAACTGAACAGGTGATTGACTGCGGCTTTGATATGCTGATCAGAAGAACTGAGCTCTTTAGTGGAGGCAAGGCGGACGTATTGCTCGAGGTTGCCGATATCAACAGTGGCGGCGGTGCCAGTGCCTCCAAACTGAGTCTCCGCCGCGGTGATGGAATGTTGAAAACCGAAAAATTCGGCGAGGATTTTTTTGATATCAGTACGGGTCGACAAATATGGTCGCACCGTGACCTGGTTGGCCCGCTCAATATCTTCGAGCACATGCTGGTTATCCGGGTAATAGGTGACCACCTCGAGGATGCCGTTGTTCAACTCCATGGGGAGGATAAGGTGGTTGATGGCAAAAGATCTGGGAATGGTCTTGGTGACAGTCTCCATGTCCAGTTCCAGGGGGTCGAGTTTTTTAAAAGGGATCTTGAGACCGTGACTGACGGCCCGCATGATCACTTCCTCGGTCAGGGGTATTTTTCTGGTGTCGCCGGTTTCCAACCCCATGGAGACAATAATATCCACCAGATCGGGAAATCCCCTGTCCATTTTCTGTTCGTCATCCTGACGGCGTCCCCCACGTTGCTTGAGCAGTTTATGCCGCTGTTTACCTTTCTGGAGGACAATGTATTGCCGTTGGTCACCATTGAGCAATCGTTCCCGAACAAGCAAGTCGAGAAGTGCTTCGCTGTTGAGAAAAGACATGGATTCGAATCCCTTGTGTGGGGGGTGATGTTCGGCCGATTAGCCTGCCGTGTTCCAAATACATGGATCCGTTGAGCGTCCGTCGGTGTATTATAAAAAATGGTGCCGAACTTATAACCTGAGTACAGAAACGTATATCAAAAAAAGCCTGGTCGTCACGGATTCAGGAATAGAAAAAATGATGAGACGGGCAGGGGACTTGGCGGGACATCATTGGTCGCAGCTCAGAGTAACAGTTTCACCACCACAAAACCACCGATGAGCAGGACGAGAAAAACGATGGTGAGAATATTAAAATATCGATTGATGAAATATTG
>SKJK01000085.1 GCA_007121995.1 Desulfobulbaceae bacterium | reverse complement strand
TAATCGCGTCCGCACTTTCCGGGTAGAGCTCCCGGAGACAGTCGGGGCACAGACCATGACTGAAGCTGGTGTCCATATGGGCAGACAAGTACGCGTCAAGGCGTGACCACACGCCTTCATCATCCCTGACATTTCTGCAATGGCAACACATAGGCAGGATGGAACGTAAGGTCTTGATCTCCGACAGCGCACACTGCAAATTGTGGTTCTTCTCTCTGAGCAGATCCAGTTGCCGACTGTTGGCCAATGCTATTGCGGCCAGATCGCCAAAAACCGTTGCGATCTCGGCGTCTGCATCCGTGAAGTCAGATGGTTTGTTGGCCAACCCCATAAGTCCCACCGTCTTGCCGTCAATGTTCAAAGGTGCGAACATCACGTTTTTCATGGTAACATGCCCATCGGGCATGTATTTCACCCACTGGCTGTTCATGAAGTCATTATCATAGGAGGCCCTGTGCGTCTCATACGTTGTGGAACGAAGTCCACGAATCGGCATGGGGAGCTCTGGATCGACTGAGCACGGCATGCCACCGGCTTCAAGAAAGAGGACTTCATTCTCGTCACCATTGTCACTCAATAGTGCAACATAGCCGGATATTGCACCGGTCATTTCCCGGCAGTGGTCGAAGATTGCTCGTGCTGCGTCAGTGAAGCTCTGCTTCCCTAAAATCGCACGCGCCCCACTGACCACGGCAGCAAATTTTGCCTCGGCCGATGGGTTAGTTTCTGGTGTCACTTTTCCCCCTTATCATTGAGATCATGATAGTCAAAGGTTTATTAATTTCTACTGTAAAATAGAATAAATACGGCTTGCCAACGGCAAAAAATTATTATTTATATACTTAATGATATGCTTTTCAGACTGATCTGGCAAGATATTCGATCCGTTCACTCAAGTGCCGGCATGATTGACCAGACCGGCCTCAGCGGTCTTGCCGAGGCCAAGCTCGTTAGCCAGCAGAGAGCGCACACGATCAATGGAAATGGCCCGAGGCAAGGCGTGGATCTGGTACGGCAGTGGGATAAGGGATAAGGGCGAGAGGTTGAAGTGTGGAGCGGGTAAAACCTCTACCCGTTATTCCACCCTTTTAACGGGTAAGATGCTACCGTATTTCCTTACACTTGGCTGGACAACAAAAAACCCGCAAACCTTGACTGGTTGCGGGTTCATTGCACTTTACTGGACGTCTTGAAATGTACTGTTGGTGCCGGAGGTCGGAATCGAACCGACATGAGGTTACCCTCGCTGGATTTTGAGTCCAGTGCGTCTACCAGTTTCACCACTCCGGCTTGAGTGTATCGTCCTTATTACCGCACCGGGCTTTTCAATGTCAAGGGGAAAGCGGGGATCGGAGGGCGATCATGAACAAATCCACTGCGTCCCCGCTGCGTTACCATCCGTCCTGATCGTTTTTTGTTGTAAAAACCCTTGCAATTCATTGCCATCATGGCAGATTGCACGGTGATTGTTCCGCAGGCACAATCTGCTGTGTCCCTTCTTGAACAACCTTTTGACCTCTCCTGCAACAAAACCATTCACACCGGAATCATGGCATGCAGGATCTGCTGTTTCATGCTCAACGGCCAAACCCATTGACAACGATCCGAATAGGTCCTTTATGACCGCCAAGACCACCGCTCCCACTCCCCGCGGCACGGCTGTTGAGGTACTCTGCCTCTGGGCCACCACCCATAACTCCATTGACAGCCTGTTCCACAGCGCGGTCGCACAGCTGGTTGATATCGACCGGGGTTTAGCCAAAGCCCTGGTGTACGGTGTGCTCCGCCAGAAACAGTTTCTGGACCACATCATCCGCGGTTTTTCCAAGCATCCCCTGACCAAAATGAAACCGCGCACCCTGATGACCCTGCGCATCGGCGTCTATCAGCTCTTGTTTTTGCGCCGGATACCGGAATCAGCGGCGGTCAATGCCACGGTCAACACCCTCAAAGTCGCTGGTCAACCCGCCTGGCTGATTGGATTTGTCAATGGTATCCTGCGCAGTGTCGCCCGCAATCGGGGCGCACTGCCGACCCCGGAAGCTCTGGCCGGGGCCGATCCGCCCATTCTCAATCATCCGGCCTGGCTGGTGGATCGTTGGCAAACCCGTTTCGGAGCGGAAACAACCTGGACAATCTGTTGCCGCAACAACAGCGATCCCTGCGTGACCCTGCGCATCAACAGTCGCCGCACCAGTGTTCCGGCCTTGAAAACCCTGTTGGCCAAGACCGGGATCACCGCTCATAAAGGGCTCTACAGCCCCTTGGCCCTGCGCATCGACAGCTTTCCGGGCTCCATTGCCGCTCTGCCCGGATACGAACAGGGACATTTCCAGGTCCAGGACGAGGCGGCACAATTGGCCTCCCTGCTCGTTACCCCCCTGCCCGACCGATGCCGGGTCCTGGACGGCTGCGCCGGCCTGGGCGGTAAAACCTCGCACCTGGCAGAACGGCTGCCCCCCGGCGGCAGCATCGTCGCGGTTGAACCGGAACCCCGCCGTTTCGGCCTGCTGCGGGAAAACCTGCATCGCCTCGGTCACACCGAGCAGGTACGCTGCGTGCACACGGATCTGCAGACCTACGCCACCACCCGGCCGCAACTCTTTGACGCCATTCTCATCGATGCCCCCTGTTCCGGCACGGGAGTCATCCGCCGCCAGCCTGATATCCGCTGGAACCGCCAACCGGAAGACCTGCCCCGTTACCAGGGCGACCAGCTGCAACTCCTGGAAACCGCCGCTTCTCTCCTCAGACCGGGAGGAGTGCTGGTCTATGCGACCTGTTCCCTGGAAGCGGAGGAAAACGAGGAGGTGGTCCAATTGTTTCTGCAACGCTATTCCCGCCTTACAGTGGAGAATGCCGCTGATATCCTGCCCGAATCCACCCGCCGCTTGGTGGATGCAGCCGGTTTTTTCCGGACCACTCCCGCCGATGAGGTTGACGGCTTTTTTGCCGCCCGGCTGATTGCACTGCGCAGCTTGTAGTTTTTCCCGACAATGTTTATATTCCTCAGCCACAGCGTTCACCCTTAATAACACGCAAGGAGAATCCGTCAATGGCTGGAATAAAGTCAACCATGGATCTGGTCATGGAGCGCGCCGCCCGCATGGGCATGGCCACCCAGGATGAGATACGACATGAGAACAACCTCAAAAAAGGTATGCAATACACCGCCGAATACTTTAACGGCACCCAGAACTCCCTGATCGAGATCCTTGACGGGCACGACCAGGCCAGCCGGGATGCCCTCCGCAAGGGCATGCTGGCCTCGCTTATGCGTAATCTCTTCCTGCCCCGGGACGAAGATGGCAGCCAGCGGATTCAACGGGCTGTCCAGGGGATCGTCGAGCTGAACAAAGGTGCCGATGATATCGCCTCCCTCTGTCGGGAACTGCAGACCATTACCTCGCAATACGGTCAGCATCGCAAACAGCTGTACGAGCAACTCAAAGAACAGATGCGCATGCAAATCGAACAACTCTTAATGCGCAAGGGTATGAAAGCCGACGGCATGCAGTTTGACCCGACCACGGAACCGCAGTTCAAGGAACAGTGGAGTCAACTGGAAAAGGATCTCGACGGCCAGTACGGCCAGGCTCTGGAACAATTCAAGTCCCAGCTCAAGGAATGGACCGGGGCCTGAACATGCACAGGAGTGCGCATGATCGGATCGATCGTCTGCAACACACCCTACGTCGTAAACGGATCGATGCTCTGCTGGTCACCCAGCCGCATAATCGCCGCTACCTCAGTGGGTACACTGTTCCGGATCACGGTATCCAGGAGAGTTCCGGCGTGCTGCTCATTCCCGCCACCGGTCGGCCCTACCTGTTAACTGACTCACGGTTCACTCTGCAGGCCGAGGCCGAAGCACCGAGTTTTCAGGTCGACCGCTATGACAAGGGACTGCTGAAACTGTTGGAAAAGCTGGCAGCAGCCCTTGATCTCCGCACGCTGGCTTTTGAGAGTGATTACATGCTCCATGCCACCTATCTCCGTCTTGTCAGCATGGCTGAGAAACGCAGCCTGACTCTGAAGGCGGAGAGCGGCCTGATCGAATCAATGCGGGCAATAAAAAGCGACAGTGAACTGCATCGGCTGCGGGCCTCGACCCGTCTCAATGAAAAAGTCTTTCAGTCGGTGTTCAACACAATCGAACCCGGCATGACTGAACGGGAAATCGCCCTGGCATTGGATTTGACCATGCGTGAGATGGGTGCTGAATCACCGAGCTTTGACACCATTGTCGCTTTCGGCACCAATGCCGCTCGGCCCCATGCCGTGCCCACAGACCGCGAACTGCAGGCAGGCGACCTAGTCCTGGTCGACATGGGCCTGGTCTATCAGGGCTATTGCTCCGACATGACCAGGACCTTTGTCGTCGGCAAGCCCGACCAGACCTTCCTCGATAGGCATCGACTGGTGCGCAGGGCCATGCTCGCCGGAATTGAGGCCATCCGCGCCGGGGTGACCGGTGTTGCGGTGGACCGTGCCGCCCGCCAGGTTCTCCGCGACGGTGGCTACGCTGCATTTTTTGGCCATGGCCTGGGCCACGGGGTGGGCATGGCAGTGCATGAAGCGCCGCGCCTGTCACCGCGCTACCGTAAACAGTTGCAGGCCAATATGGTGGTGACGGTGGAACCTGGCATCTACCTGGCCGACTGGGGTGGCATCCGCCTGGAAAACATGGTCATTGTCGGCGAGCAGGGCTGTGAGGTTCTCAATCAGGACACAACCTTTCTTGACCTCTAAACCCTGACTGGGAATCTGGAAAAGTAATCAACACGATGTTTGCACCTGACTGGTTTATACCGCCGAACACCCTTAACCTGGATCCGCGAGTACCCGACAACGACAGGATGATAGCATGCGTCAGTAC
>SKJK01000102.1 GCA_007121995.1 Desulfobulbaceae bacterium | reverse complement strand
TTTCCAAACTCAAAAAAGGAACAGCGGCTGCAGTTATGGTGGCGGCAACCATTCCTCGAGGTCCACGCCAGTCCAAAGGCTTTACCGCCACAGTTGACGAAAAACTCTGCCGGGGTTGCGGCCGCTGCACCAACGTCTGCCTGTATCATGCAGTGACCTTGACGACCAATGAGGTCAAAGGCTGGCATGCCTATGTCGACGAAGCTTTGTGCAAAGGCTGTGGTAACTGCCTTTCCGTGTGCCCCACCGGAGCTGCCGACAGTCCGTACCGCAACCGGGCCTATCTTGAGCAGGCTCTTGAGGAACTACTCTCCAGGGACAGTGTCCATGAATAATACCAACGAGAATGCATTGAATATACTCCTTTTCCTGTGCAACTGGGGGGCGCATGCCGCCTTTTTGACTCTACAGGACGAATTACACCCCATCCCGGATGAAATCCGTATGGTACGTACCCCCTGCACCGGCCGTATTGATCGGGCCATGATGCTCAAGGCCTTTGCCAAGGGGGCCGACGGGGTTGCCGTTGTCGGCTGTGAACCGGGCACCTGCCGCTACGGCAGCGGTACCGCTACCTCCCAGCGCAACACCGGTGATGTACAACATATCCTTGATCTCATGGGCCTTGGTGGCGAGCGTTTACGTTTTGCCGCCTTTCTTCCCGAACAGTCGGAGGACATGCTTGCCTTTCTCCAGGATTTCAGTATTGAAATCCGCAAACTCGGCCATACCGGTATCGAGACTTTGCCTGCTCCCCCCATTGCGGATACGGCCCAGCGCAAACAAGAATTGCAGCAACTGGCGGCCACCTATGATATTCATGCCTGCCAGGATTGCGGCAAGTGTTCATCCGCCTGCCCGCTGGCTCTGATCGGCAAGGCCTTCTCACCCCGTGCCATTGCCTCGGCGGTCATCACCGGTGGTATCAATGCTCCCGGGGTCCGGGAAAACGCCTGGTCCTGTCTGACCTGTGGCTTGTGCTATGATCGCTGTCCCTCGGCAGTCAACTTCCCTTCCTTTATCAAAGACCTGCGCCACCTTTACCGGCAAAGTGAATTACCCGGCCAGGAGGTACACGGCGGATTTTTTCACTCGCTGATGCGCTCCCTCACCTCGCCGGCTGTCAAACCTCGTCGTTGGGCCGGCTTGCCCGAGGATATCCGTATTGATCCGCACAGCACCACACTGTTTTTTGGTGGCTGCGCTCCATATTACGACATCTTTTTCAGCAAACACAGCGATGTGACAACCAGCAAAATATTGGTCGACAGTCTCCGCCTGCTTAATTTCTTTGATGTGACTCCCCGCCTGCTTGAAGACGAACGTTGTTGCGGCCATGACCTGCTTTGGTCAGGTGACAAGGAAAATTTTTCCCGCCTGGCCCGCCTCAATGTCGATCAATTGCATGAACTCGGTATAGAGACCGTGATCACCACATGCCCCGAATGCTTTATGACGCTGCAATCCACCTATGCCGAGCAGGGATTCGAGCCAAAATTCAAGGTAGTTCACCTCTACGATTTCCTCGAAGAGCAGATCGATAAAGGTGCGGTGTGTTTTGAACCGCTGGATCGTGCCATCACCTTCCAGGACTCCTGCCGACTTGCCCGTCTCGAAAACCGGGCTGACCTGCCGCGCAAACTACTGAAAAGACTCAAACCGGTCAGGTTTACGGAGATGAAAGAGTCAGGAGGAGCCTCCATCTGCTGCGGCAACTGCGCCTGGACCGGATGCGACGCCTACAGTAAGGCTATGCAGGTCAAACGACTGGAACAGGTCCAGGCTACAGATTCCGATCTGCTGGTCACCGCCTGTCCCAAATGTCAGATCCATCTCAAATGCGCCATGGAAGACCCGTTCCGCAGTGAACAGCTTGCAATAGAAATGATGGACCTGACCAGTGTCATCGCCCAGACCATACGTTGGGAATAAAGAAAACAGGGCTATGACAACCCGTTCGCGCTGGAAAGAAAGCAGGGCAATATCGCTATGACTCCTTGGTGGCCATTCAGGCACCACTGGCATAGATATACCCCTGAGCTGTTTATTTTTTCCCGCTGCACTACTGCATAGACGCCCTGAATAAAAAAAAAATCGATTCAACAGCTCAAAGCTATCCGGAGAACAAGCATGTCAAAATCCATACCAGTCAAACAAGCCGCACCCGGTGATCAGCATCCGCGCATAGGTGTCTATGTCTGTCACTGCGGCCTCAATATCGCCCAGTCCGTGGACTGCGCCCGCGTCGCGCAAACCGTTGCCCATGAGGATGGGGTTATCGTTTCCAAAGATATCGTCTATGCCTGTTCTGAGCCGGGACAACAGCAGATCAAACAGGATATCCTCGATAACGATATCGACCGGGTTGTCATCGCCTCTTGTTCGCCGCGCCTGCACGAACCAACCTTCAAAAAGATGGTGGAATCAGTAGGAGTTAACCCCTATATGATGGACATGGCCAACCTGCGCGAGCAATGCAGCTGGGTGCACATGCACGAACGGGAAGACGCCACCCTCAAGGCGGAAACCCTGGTGCACATGTCCCTGGCCCGGGTCCGCCGCCTGGAACCCCTGATTGAGGACACCCTACCCCTGACAGCCAAAACCCTTGTCATCGGCGGTGGTGTTGCCGGCATCCAGGCAGCCCTGGATCTGGCGGACAGCGGCTATGATGTTACCCTGGTGGAAAAAAATCCTTCCATCGGTGGTGTCATGGCCCAGATCGACAAGACCTTTCCTACCATGGATTGTTCCATTTGAATATTAGGTCCTAAGATGACGGATGTCGGTCGACATCCCCGCATACAATTGTTGACGCTGAGTGAAGTCGTCGATGTTAAAGGTTATGTTGGTAACTTCAAAGTCAAAATTATCAAAAAAGCCCGCTATGTCGATGAAGCCAACTGTACCGCCTGCGGCGATTGCGCCAAAGTCTGCCCGGTAGTACGCCCCGATGAATTCAATATAGGCCTGGGGTCACGTAAGGCGATTTTCAGTCCCTTTCCCCAGGCGGTGCCCTCGGCCTACCTGATCAACAGTAAAGAGTGCCTGGGACATAATCCGGCAGTATGCTCCAAATGTGTTGATGTCTGCGCCAAAAAGTGCATCAATTTCCACATGTCGGACGAGGAGATCATCGAAGAAGTGGGTACCATTATTGTCGCCACTGGGCTCACACCTTATGATCCCACTGAACTGGACGAATATGGCTATAGCCGTTTCGACAATGTTCTGACCAGCCTGGAGTTTGAACGGCTGGTCAATGCCAGTGGCCCGACCAAAGGAAATCTCATCCGACCAACAGACCGCAACCAGCCGAAATCAGTCGGTTTCATACAGTGTGTCGGCTCCCGTTCCGCCCGTAAAGGTGGTCAGTACTGCTCAAATATTTGCTGTATGAACACCATCAAATCGACCTTCATCATCAAGGAGCATTATCCCGATGTGGAGGTCAAGGTGTTTTATATTGATATCCGCGCCTTTGGCAAAGGTTTCGAAGATCTCTTCAGTCGCAGCCGCCGCATGGGTGCCCAGTATATCCGCGGCCTGCCTGGTTCGGTGGAAGAAACCGATGACCAACGCCTGCGGGTGGCGGTGGAAAATGCCGCCACCGGCAAGCTTGAATTCCATGAACTCGATATGCTGGTTTTGGCTCAAGGCATGAAACCGGCTCCCTCAACGCAACGTTTGCAGGAAATCATGGGGTTACAACTGAACCCGGACGGTTTCTATCTGGAAGCCCATCCCAAGCTGCAGCCGGTGGACGCCGCCACCCGTGGCATCTTTTACGCCGGTTGCGCTGAAGGACCCAAGGATATCAAGGAAAGCGTCACCCAGGCCTCGGCCGCAGCCATGCGGGCCATCCGTCTGATGCACAAAGGAGAAATCACTACTGAACCGATCACTTCGGTCATTATCACCGAGAAGTGCAAGGCTTGCGGTAAATGTGCCGAGGTCTGCCCGTACAATGCCATTACCGTTGACGTAAAGAATAAAAAACCGGCAGTAGTCAATTCAGCTGCCTGCTCGGGATGCGGCACCTGCTCGGCCGAGTGCCGATTTGATGCCATCAGCATGAACCACTTCACCGACGCTCAGATCATGGGTCAGGTCGACAGCATGCTGGAGACAAAGCCGGAAACAAAGATCCTGGCCTTTGCATGCAACTGGTGTTCCTATGCCGGTGCCGACTATGCCGGTGTCTCCCGGTTGCAATACCCGCCCAATGTTCATCTCATCCGGGTGATGTGTTCGGGCCGGGTGGACGAGAAGTTCATCTGGGATGGTTTCCGCAAGGGTGCGCCGGTGGTTCTGGTGAGCGGCTGTCATATTGGTGACTGCCACTACATCGACGCCAACCATTGGACCGAAAAACGGGTCGCCCGCATCCACAAAAAAATGGAGAAGATTGGCCTGCGGCCCGAGCGGCTGCAATTGGAATGGATCAGTGCCGCCGAAGGCATTCGTTTTGCTGAAACCATGAAACGAGTGGAAAAGGTCCGCCAGACCATTACCGCCGAGGAAATCGCTGAAACACAGAATATCCTCAGTAAACTCTGAGGGGCTCTCTCCAACCATAACAACCCCATCTGTTGACGATCAGGTTGTGAGGCAGAGGCTCGCGAAATTGGACTCTGATTGTTTGTATCGGTAACGCTGGGTAATGGGTCCAAGACCGGGAAAGATTCTTTTTCAATTGCACCCGATCAACGATTACAGAGGTTACAAAAACGTCAAAATCGTATATAATGTGCAGGCAATCAGTGATTTGGCAATACCAACAAAAAATGAGTATCACTGGCGGGTGTGTCGGTAACAACATATCGAATAACAACTCGATACCAACCAGAACAGGAGGAAAAGTATGTTGGTGAGATCTAGAAGTACCTTGGT
>SKJK01000297.1 GCA_007121995.1 Desulfobulbaceae bacterium | reverse complement strand
GTCAGGTCTCCGGTTGCCGACCCGGCCATTGGCATCCCCACTGCCACGAATCTCTGGGTTTCGGCCAATTGGGGTGAAAGAGAGACCTTTGATCAGTACGGTATCAATTTTCAAGGGCATCCGGATCTGCGCAGGATATTGAATCATTGGCAGTTCCAAGGGCATCCGCTTCGCAAGGATTACAACATTGAGAAGGGACAGATCTGTTACGAAACCGACAGCCTGGAAACGGAAATTAAAGCCAGGTTGGAGAAAAAAGGTGTCGATCAGTCCACCATGAGTGATATCAACACCCAGGTGATGTTCCTCAATCTGGGCCCCTCCCATCCCGCTACCCACGGGGCTATTCGTATTCTGACCGCCCTTGATGGCGAGACCATCCTGGCCAATGTCAACGAAATTGGCTATTTGCATCGAGGATTTGAAAAGACCGCTGAAAATCGGAACTATAACCAGGTTATTCCTCTGACGGATCGGCTCAATTACTGCTCGGCCCTCATGAATAACATCGCCTATGCCAAGGCCGTAGAATCCTGGCTGGGCGTTGAAATAACCGATCGGGCTAAGTTCATGCGCGTTATCATGGGTGAGTTTTTCCGGATTCAGGATCATCTTGTCTGTCTGGCGGCGCAACTGGTTGATATGGGTGGCTTGACCAACTACTGGTATCTGTATAACCAGAAAGAAGCCTCCTATGATCTGATCAGTCGCCTGACCGGTGCCCGCTTGACCAGTTCCTTTACCCGTATCGGAGGTATGTATCGAGACTTCTATGAAGGGTGGGAGTCGGATATGGAACTGCAACTACAGGGAATCGAGCAGGGCGTCAACGACTCATTGAAACTGGTTTTGAAGAATAAGATCGTCCACGACCGGACCCAGGACGTAGCGATCATGCCCGCAGATCTTGCCCTTTCCTATGGCTTTACCGGCCCCTGTCTGCGGGCGACTGGTGTTCCTTTTGATCTCCGTAAAGACAACCCCTATTACTACTACGATACCTTTGATTTCAACATTCCGGTCGGCTCCAAAGGAGACATCTATGACCGGATCACGTGTCGGTATCAGGAAATTTTCGAAAGTATCAGCATTATCCGACAGGCGATGAAAATAGTTCCCAAAGGCCCGATCTTCATCGATGACCGTACCATTGCCTTACCGCCGAAACAGGAAGTGTATGGCAATATCGAAGGATTGGCCAGCCACTTCAAACTGATTTTTGAAGGTTTGAAAGCTCCTGCGGGCGAATGGTACGACTCCTATGAAGCTGCCAACGGCGAACTCGGTTTCCATTTTGTCTCCGATGGTTCCGGTCAACCCTATAAATGCAAAGTACGTCCCCCATGCTTTTACATGATGGGCGGGTACCATGAAATGGTTGAAGGTGAAATGATTGCCGATGCCGTCATTAACCTGGGCAGCTTGAATATCATTGGCGGAGAGTTGGACAGATGAGTGATCGATCACAGTTAATAGAAACGGGAACGCCGTTCACTTTTGATGCACAGCGCGACGCGGAATTTGAACGGTTGGTTAAACGCTACCCCACCAGAGAGTCGATGATTCTGCCCTCCCTCTGGCTCGTTCAGGAGCAGGAAGGGTGGATCAGCGCCGAGGCCATGGCCTACATCGCCGACAGAATAGGGACCTTTGCCAGCAAGGTGTTTGAAGCCGCCACCTTTTACACCATGTACAACCTCCGACCGATGGGGAAATACCACATCTGCGTCTGCCGAACACTTTCCTGTTACCTACTCGGGAAACAGGAGATCGTCGACTTCCTCAACCGGGAAATCGGCATCAAGCCGGGTGAGGTCAGCAGTGACAAGATGTTCAGTCTCGAGGAAGTGGAATGTCTGGGACATTGCGGCTCCGCTCCTGTGGTGCAGGTCAATGGCGAGTTCTACGAAAACATGGACGTAGAAAAACTCAAAGAGCTGTTGGCCACTTTGAATTAAGGAGGGCGAGCGAAAATGGAAGTGAAAATACTGAGTGCAAAGTTCGATATCGAAGGTGCACACAATATCGAAGTGGCCAAGGAGCATGGCGCCTACGCCACTTTGGACAAACTGTTCACCATGGATCCTGCCGAGGTAACGACTATCGTCAAGGACAGCGGGTTGCGAGGTCGGGGCGGTGCTGGTTTTCCTGCAGGTCTCAAGTGGAGCTTTCTTCCCAAGGACCTGGACAAGCCGGTTTATCTCTGTGTCAACTCCGATGAGTCCGAACCGGCGACCTTCAAGGACCGGTATATACTTGTGCGCGACCCGCACATGCTCATCGAGGGGATCATTATCTGCTGTTATGCCATCAACTGCCAAGACACGTATATCTATATCCGCGGTGAATATACCTCCCAGGTGAAGATCCTGCAGGCGGCCATTGATGAAGCATATGCTGCCGGTTACCTCGGCGAAAAGGCCTGCGGACAGGACTTCAGAATTGATGTCACCGTGCATCGCGGTGCCGGAGCGTATGTCTGCGGCGAGGAAACTGCGCTGCTCGAGTCCATCGAAGGAAAGAAAGGCCAACCCCGCAGCAAGCCGCCGTTTCCAGCGGTTGAAGGCTTGTATGGGTGCCCGACCATTATAAACAACGTCCAGACCATCGCCTCTTTGCCCTTCATTCTTGCCCAAGGTGCCGACGCGTACAAGGCCCACGGCACGGAAAAAAGTAGCGGGACCCACTTGTTCGGCATTTCTGGACTGGTGCAGAAGCCGGGTATGTACGAGTTACCCCTGGGGCTGCCCTTGCTCGAGGTGCTCGACAAGGTCGCCGGGGGGCTTCGCGAAGGCAGAACCTTGAAAGGAGTCATACCTGGGGGGAGTTCCACCCCGGTGCTGACGCCGGAGGAAGCACAGACCGTAACCCTCGACTATGAGTCCATGGCGGAACATAATACCATGTTCGGCTCCGGCGGTATAGTTGTCCTTGATGACACTGTTGATATCGTCAAGTTGGTCGAGAACCTGATTTACTTCTACCACCACGAATCGTGTGGTCAATGCACTCCCTGTCGCGAAGGGCTGGGCTGGATGTTGAAAATCGTCAAAAAAATCATTCGGGGCGAGGGGAGTACTAAGGACATCGACCTTCTGCTTGAATTATGCGATAACATCGAAATGAAGACCGTATGCGTACTTTCGGCTGCTTGTACCATGCCCGTGCGCAGTTATCTGAACAAGTTCCGGCATGAATTCGAAGCCTATGTAGCAGGTGGTGCTTCGAGTCAATCCGCGATGTAACGGGGATAAGGATTACCATGGCTGAAAAGATAAAGCTCTTTGTAAACGGGCAAGAAGTCGAGGTCGAATCAGGCAAGAATCTGGTCGATGCCATAGGCGCTGTTGGCATTGAGATCCCGCACCTGTGCTATCATCCGGCGTTGGGTGCGGATGGCAACTGCCGTATGTGTCTGGTCGGCATCGAAGACGGCCGGCCACCACTGGTACCGGCCTGCAAGACCAGAGCCGTCGAAGGCATGAAAGTGCAGTTGGATACGGATAAGATCAGAAAAATTCAACGAGATGTGATGGAGTTTGAGTTGGTCAACCATCCCGTTGACTGTCCAGTCTGTGACCAGGCCGGTGAGTGCAAGCTGCAGGATTATTACATGCAGTATGACGGTCAGAAAAGCCGGATGAGCGTACCGCAGGTCAGGAAAGCTAAGCATCTCGACTTCGGGTGCGGGGTGATCCATGACCAGGAGCGTTGTATTCTCTGTGCCCGTTGCGTACGATTCACCAGAATGATCACCAAAACAGGGGAACTTGGCATCGTCAACCGCACAGATTATGCCCGTGTCACTATTTTCCCCGGTCGTCCTCTTGCTAATCGCTATGCTTTGAATGTTGTCGATCTCTGTCCGGTCGGCGCAATGACTAGTCAGGATTTCCGATTTAAGCAACGTGCCTGGTTTCTAACCAAAAGCAAAAGCATCTGTCATGGATGCGCTAAAGGTTGCAATATCTTCATCGATCACAACCGGGAAAAATATAAAGACGATATCATTTACCGGTTCAGACCCAGACTGAATGAGCAGATCAACGGTTACTTCATGTGTGATGAGGGCCGGATGTCGTACAAGCTTGAAAATGAGCAGCGCTTGACCAAGCCGGTTCTCAACGGGAAGGTTGCCGACTTCGGCACCACTGTCGAAGGGATTCGACGGGCTTTGAGTCAGGCGCAAAAGATGCTGTTTGTTGTTTCACCCAACTGCAGCCTGGAAGAGATGCGCGCCATCCAACAGTTCGCTGCATCCCAGAATGCCACGCTATCCGGGTACAGTGACGGCTATATCAAACAGGGAGATGGCGATGACTATCTCATCCAAGATGATAAATCAGCCAACCGTGCCGGCCTTGAACTCCTGGGGATTGACAGCAGCAAAACCGGCTTTGAAACTGCCGTTGCGGAAGCTGACCTCCTGATCAGTTTTCAAAACGATCTGACCAGGACGTTGGGGGCCGAAGCCTGCAACCAACTCAAAGAGCGCATGGTATTGATCAGTATCGGCAGCCATGAAGACTCCTTGACCCAGATGGCCGCTATCATGTTGCCTGTCGCTTCATACAGCGAGAAAGACGGCACCATCGTCAATGCAGACAGGATACTGCAGCGCTATGCAGTGGCTGTTGAAAAAAATGCACCGCCAGTCACCTTGATTCAAGCCGTTGCCCAGTTAGGGGGCGAGATCACCAGCCTTGAGAGTGCTTGGGATGATCTGAATACTGTAGTTGCCGGCCTGAACAAAGTTGATTTTGCCCAGATCCCTGAACAGGGACTAGCATTAACCGATAGCGAGGTCTCAAATGTCGCAGCTTGATATCTTACTTATTATTTTCAGGGTGTCCTTCGGAGCCTTTGTCCCACTATGCTTCATTGCCGTCCTGGTATGGATGGAACGTCGCGGGGCTGGCTTTATTCAGGACCGTTCCGGTCCCAACCGCGCAAATATTTT
>SKJK01000190.1 GCA_007121995.1 Desulfobulbaceae bacterium | reverse complement strand
TCCACTCCTCGGGTTGCCTGCTCCCCCTCTCCCAAGACCCGACCATCGACAAACGCTACGGTACCCGCCACCGGGCAGCCCTCGGCCTGTCCGAAGAAAGTGATGCCGTCATCATCGTCGTGTCTGAAGAAACCCAGGAAATCTCTCTGGTGCAGCAAGGGAGAATCACCACCTGCCACGACGAAAATACCCTCAAAGTCGCCCTGAAAGCCATCCTTGTTCCCCGAAAAAAGATCGCCGCCCGTTGGTTCGGCTGGCTTGATGTTCTCCGAGGCAATGAAACAAAAAATTGATTTTTCCATATTTACCAGACGGTGGCAGCTTAAACTGCTTGCTCTGGTCATCGGTATCAGCCTGTGGAATTTTGTGGTTGGTGAAGATCAGGTTGAGGCGATCATCACCATCCCCCTGGAACTGCGCAACATGCCTGCGGACCTGGTGGTTGCCAATCAGTATCGCAAGGACATCGAGATAGCTGTTCGCGGTACCAGGCGGTTGATTCAAGAGATACGCCAACAGAATATTTCCCGCCCGGTGGACCTGAGCCGAGTTCAGCCGGGAACCATGCTTGTCAGCAATACCCCGGAAACCATCCCCCTGCCCAGAGGCATCAACGTGCAACGGGTGCAGCCCTCTTCCATCACCCTCCAGATCGACCGCTTGGGCCAGCGGGAATTCACTATCACCCCGTTGACCGAAGGGGAACCGGCCGTCGGATACTTTCTCAAGGATCTGGTGCTCAACCCACCCAAGATCACTGTGACCGGACCACAAACCATCCTCGGACAGGAAAAAACCGAGATTACCACCTCGGTCATTGACCTGGACGGGCTGACGCATTCCGACCCCCTGCAGGTGCAACTTGATCTCAGTGAAGCACTGCTCAACCTCATGGGTGAGACGGTGATTGAAGTCAAGGTTGTTCTTGGCGAGGTTATGGTACGAAGAACAGTGGACAACATTCCGGTCAATATCCGGGACAGCCATCGACCAGTGCGTGCCGAGCCGGCCTCGGTGAGCGTAGAGGCGGAAATCCCCGAACCGGTTCTCCAGGTCACTCCAGAACCGGCCATGCTGTTTCGGGCCGCTGTCAACGACCCGGTGGACACCGATACCGAGAAATTGCCGGTGACGGTGAGCGGTGTCAACCTGCCGGGACACGCGCCCATCGTCATCCTCGGGGTCACTCCGGACAAGGTACGCATTGTGCAATAAAAAATCACTCCTTCAGCCGGAGTCGGATCGGATATAATACTCCTTCAATACAAAACCAACGCGGAAACTCACCATGAAAAAACTTTTCGGAACCGATGGCATCCGCGGGGTGGCCAACATCTACCCCATGACCTCGGAGATCGCCATGCAGATCGGCCGGGCCATAGCCTTCATTGTCAAAAATCAGGTCAAGGGCAATACCATTGTCATTGGCAAGGATACCCGCCTGTCTGGATACATGATAGAAAACGCGCTGGCCGCCGGCATCTGCTCCATGGGAGTCAATGTGCAACTCGTCGGTCCCCTGCCGACTCCGGGCATTGCCTTTATCACCACCTCGATGCGGGCCGACGCCGGCGTGGTGATCTCGGCCTCGCACAATCCCTTCCAGGATAACGGTATCAAGATCTTTTCCGCCGACGGCTACAAGCTCCCCGATGAACAGGAGGCCGATATCGAGGATCTTATTTTCTCGCAAAAAATGGCTGCTCTGCGCCCGGTAGCCGATGAGGTCGGCAAGGCCTCACGCATCGAGGATGCCGCCGGCCGGTACATCGTCTACCTGAAAAACACCTTCCCCCGCAAGTATGTGCTCGATGATTTCCATATCGTGCTTGACTGTGCCCACGGCGCCACCTACAAGGTCGCTCCGCATGTCTTCACGGAACTGGGGGCAAAAGTAACCGCCCTGGGCGTCGATCCGGATGGCAAGAATATCAATCATGAAAGCGGCGCCCTGCATCCGGAAATGATGGCCGCCAAGGTCAAACAACTGGGTGCTGACATCGGTCTGGCTCTGGACGGGGACGGCGATCGGCTGATCGTGTGCGACGAGCGCGGCGAGATTGTCGATGGCGACCATATCATGGCCATCTGCGCCAAAGAACTGATGCAGCAACGCAAACTGAAGAAAAAAACCCTGGTAGCCACAGTGATGAGCAATATGGGACTGGAACAGGCGATGACCGACATGGGCGGCCAGATGGTGCGCACGCAGGTCGGTGATCGGTACGTGGTCGAGACCATGCGCTCCAAGGGGTACAATTTTGGCGGTGAACAGTCAGGCCACCTGGTTTTCCTTGACCACAACACCACCGGCGACGGCACCCTGGCCGGCCTGCAACTGTTGGCCATTATGATTAAAAAGAACAAACCATTGTCCGAGTTGGCAACGATTATGTCCACCTATCCCCAGGTGCTGGAAAATGTCCGCATGGCAGCGCGCATTCCACCAGAGCACATACCGGGTTTTCCAGAGGCGTTGCAACTGGCGGAAGAAAAGCTGGGGAGTCGGGGTCGCATCCTGGTGCGGGCCTCGGGGACCGAACCAGTCATCCGGGTCATGACCGAAGGTGAGGATCCGGAAGAGATCAAAACCATCGCTCTGGAACTTTGCGACCTGGTACGCCACGCTGATCGGGCCTGAAAAAAAAACCGTTTATCAGCGCTCCATTTACGGACAAAACAGTCTGCGCGAATAAGGTCATACTATGCTGCTTATCCGTCTAAAAAGCGCTGGTTACCGGTGACAAAGAAGGAATAAACGGAAACAGGGCCGTCTTCAAGAAGACGGCCCTGTTTCCGCTAGCATTATCGGCGTGGGACGAGAAGCAACGGGATCACACGGTGAGCATGGGTCCAGTGCTCCAGTCCTGTTATTCAAAGGTCAGCGATTTTTTATCTTTCGGGTTTCCCGATTTATCCACCTGCCATTTCAACTCAATTTCTATCTCTATTTCAGTTTTCCGCTTGCCGATCTTTTTTTCCACTTCAATTTCCATCTCCACCACTTCAGGAAGCTTGAGCTTGAGTTTTTTATCGCCCTGCGACAGGACCACCCTGCCCTTGTCAAGACGGTCGGCAAGCTCTCTGAGAAAATCAGCCACCTCACCAAGGCTCCGCTTTTCCTCACTCTTAAACAGCCTCACTTCCTTTCCCATGGTTTTACCTCCTTTGGTTCAAGATTCATTTCCGGCAGGGGAAACCGCTCATCCAAATATTGATCACGAACGATCAGCTCCTATTTGGCCCGAGCCATGGCCCTTTTGAAGCCCTCCACGGAATTGGCGATCACCTGCTCATCGACACAAAAGGCCAGACGGATATAGCCGGGCATACCGAAGCCGCGGCCAGGTACAGCCAGGATTTTCTCCTCTTGCAGGATCCGGCAGAACTCAACATCATCACCGGGCACCTGAGGAAAAAGGTAGAAGGCACCCTTGGGACGAACATAGGAAATACCGGCTTCATCGAGCACCTTGCAAAAGGTTTCCAGTCGTCGCGTATACACCGAATTATCCACAGACACATCCTGCAACTGCACTATGGCCCGCTGCATCAGGGCCGGAGCGTTGACAAAACCGAGAATGCGATTGGCCAGGGTCAGCGCATCCAGAACCTCTTTTTTGTCCGCCATTGCCGGATGCACGGCCAGGTAACCAATCCGCTCTCCGGGCAGAGACAACTCCTTGGAATAAGAAGAAGCAATGATGGAGTTGGTGGTGGCAGTCATCAACGGCGGCACCTGGTGGTTATCAAAAATAATGTTGCGATACGGCTCGTCGGACACCAGATAGATCGTGGTCTTGAAGCGCTGGCCGGACTCGTCCAGCAGCCGCCCCAGTGCCTGGAGCGCCTCAGCCGGATAGATCTGACCGGTGGGGTTGTTGGGGCTGTTGATCAACACCACCTTGGTCTTTTCGCTCAGGGCCTGCTCAATGGCCGTCAGGTCAAGATTGAACTCTTTGTCCGTAGCGACCACCTTGGCCACCCCGCCGTGATTGTCGATATAGAAATGATACTCGACAAAAAAAGGTGCCAGGATAATGACCTCATCACCCGGATCGAGCAGGGATTTAAAAATGACGTTGAGACCGCCGGCGGCACCACAGGTCATGAGCACCTCTTGCATGCCGATTGCTGTCTGCTGCTCCCGGCTGAGCCGTTGCGCCAAAGCCTCGCGGACAAAAGGATAGCCGGCGTTGGGCATATAGCCATGGATACCAGGCTGTCCACTTTGTGCCAGTTCGCGCAACACTGTGTAAAATTTGGCCGGTGGTGGCACATCAGGGTTACCGATACTGAAATCAAAGACGTTGTCGGCTCCGAATTCCGCTTTCATTCTGGCCCCTTCTTCAAACATCTTGCGAATCCAGGAGGATTTTTCGGCAAAGACCTGCATTTTTTTGGCAACACCGCTCATCGCGCACCCCTTTTTTCATTGATAATAGATGAGGTGTCTACCGGGCTGCTCTGCGCTGCCCCGACACTCAACGTTAATACACACCATACGGCCAGTTGATGCACCGTCAACTCCCCGATCACGCTGTGCGTCCGGAGAATTTCTTTTCAAAATAACTGTACGCCACATTGATCTCCTTCATTTTTTCTTCGGCAATCTTCTGGAACTCCTCACCCAGGTGACCGACCTTATCCGGATGGTATTGCATGGACAACTTACGATAGGCCTTTTTGATTGCATTGAAATCAGCACCCTGCTCCAGGCCAAGTACCGCATAGTGCTGCTCTTCAGTCTGAGCTGCGGTGGCGCTTTCCTGCCGCTGCCGATACATGTATTTCGCCTCTATGGTCCGTTGATCATAGACAGAAATCTGGAGAATCTGGGCTATCTCGCGGGCCAGGCGCAGTTCATTCTCCGGTGGCGGCTGCTTGGTGTGGATGATCTGGTACACCAGTTCCAGCAGAATCAGACGCGGTTCGTAGGTAAAAGCGGCCCGGAATTCTTCGAGTAATCGACGTAG
>SKJK01000060.1 GCA_007121995.1 Desulfobulbaceae bacterium | reverse complement strand
GGGTTGGCTGCTCCCACTGCAGCTGCTGCTGATCGCCGCCCTGGTCGGCCTGGGGTTCACCGATCCCGGCCAGGCCCCCTGGCTGGTGGCTTTGGCCGCCCTGATGGTGACCTTCTTCTCTGCCTCTCAGGATATCGTTGTTGATGCATATCGCCGGGAAGACCTGCGCGACAATGAACTGGGCCTGGGCAGTTCCCTGTACGTCAATGGGTACCGGGTGGGGATGCTGCTTGCCGGCAGCGGCGGCCTCATCCTCGCCGATTATGTTACTTTTGACCGGGTCTACCTGCTCATGGCCGCCTCGCTCCTGGTCGGAGTCGTCACCACCCTGCTCTGTAAAGAACCTGCCTTGGCCCAGGGGCAGCCACGGACCTTCCGCGATGCCGTTGTCCTGCCTTTTGTCGACTATTTCACCCGGGATCGGGCCCTGCTGATCCTCCTCTTTATCCTCCTCTATAAAATCGGCGACCAGATGGCCTCGACCATGACTACCCCCTTTTACCTGCACATGGGGTTCACCATGACCGAGATCGGTACCGTAGCCAAACTGTTCGGCTTCTGGGCCACCATTTCCGGCGGGCTGATCGGTGGTATCATCCTCCTGCAAATCGGTATTATTCGCAGCCTGTGGTTTTTTGGTATCCTGCAGGCGGTTTCCACCCTCGGTTTCTCGCTCCTCGCCCTGTTAGGCCCGACGATTACCGGCCTGACCATGGTCATTGCCTTTGAAAACCTGAGCAGTGGCATGGGCACAGCGGCGTATGTGGGGTACATGGCTTCGCTGACCAATAAGAAGTTTACCGCCACCCAGTACGCCCTGCTTTCGAGTTTCATGGGGGTCCCCCGGGTACTGGCTTCCGCCCCCACCGGCTGGATGGCAGACATCATGGGGTGGCCGGTATTTTTCCTGGCCTGCACCCTGATTGCCGTTCCCGGCCTGCTGCTCCTGCCCCTGGTGGCCAAACAATACCGTCAGGATACACAATAACGTGTTGAGTTCCAGCGGAGTTGTATTTATTGTACACTGTCATACAGTGTAAATATACGTTACTCTTCAAGTCCTATAACCATGCACCAGCACTTCACCTGCAAAGGATCAGGCTGATGCGCACAGGCTACCCAGCATACGGACCTGTCTGGCCACACCCAAAGCGCCGGTAATTGGTTATATATGTACCTGAAAATGCAACCGTTCACCAACGCCCGGTCAACGGTTCACCATGTCCCCAGCAAATATCTTGGAACAGCAGATGTCAATCAGAATATACAACACCCTGACCAGGAAAAAAGAAGCATTGCATCCCCTTGAAAAAGAGCATGTCAAACTCTACGTCTGCGGTATCACTTCCTACGATTACTGCCACATTGGTCATGCCCGCTCTGCTCTGGTTTTTGATATGGTGGTCCGTTACCTGCGCCACCGTGGGTTCAAAGTCACCTATATTAGAAACTTCACTGATATAGATGACAAAATAATCAACAGAGCCAACGAACAGGGCGTTGACGCGGCCAGCCTGGCCTTGCGTTTCATCAACGAATTCTATACCGATATGGACGCCCTGGGTACCTTGCGACCCGATCTCGAGCCCAAGGCCACTGAGCATGTCGGGGAGATGATCAGCCTGATTAAAGACCTGATCGATGAAGGTATGGCTTACCCTGCCAATGGCGACGTCTATTTCCGGGTGGAACGGTTTGCCGATTATGGCCGGCTTTCCGGCCGCAGCCTGGAAGATATGCAGGCCGGATCCCGGGTGGAAGTCAACGAGAAGAAAGAGCACCCCATGGATTTTGTCCTCTGGAAAGGTGCCAAGCCAGGCGAACCCAAGTGGGAAAGCCCCTGGGGCGATGGCAGGCCCGGCTGGCATATCGAATGCTCCGCCATGAGCCGCAGGTATCTGGGCGAGACCTTTGACATCCACGGGGGTGGCAAGGATCTGATCTTCCCCCATCATGAAAACGAGATCGCCCAGAGTTGCGCCGCCTCCGGCAAATCCTTTGCCAACCTGTGGATGCATCATGGCTTTGTCACCATCAAGGAAGAAAAGATGTCTAAATCCCTGGGCAACTTCCTCACTATCCGTGACGTGCTCAAGGAGTACGAACCAGAAGTTCTCCGCCTGTTCATCTTTTCCACCCAATACCGCAATCCCCTTGATTTCAGTGAAAGTGCGATGCAGGATGCCCGCTCCGGCCTGGAACGAATGTATGACTGCCTGGCTCGGGTGGCCACCCTGCCCGAAAATGGGACGACAGGTGCCTCAACTGTCAGTGACAAGGATCGTAACAGCCTGGAATCCCTGGTCACCCGATTCCATGCCGCCATGGACAACGATTTCAATACCGCTCAGGCCCTGGGGCATCTGTTTGATGCCATCAAGACCATCAATAAAATCCTCCGCCAACTGCCGGAGCAACCGGTGGCTGAAGATCTGCATCTGTTGCGGTCCACGGCAGCGTCCTGCAGCCAACTCGGCGGTATCCTCGGCCTGCTGCACCGGGACCCGAGGGGTGTTATCGCTGAAAAGAAAGAAAAAAGCCTGGCCGGCATCGACCTGAGCGAAGAGGAGATCAACGAGATGATCGCCCGGCGCAATCAGGCCAGGGCCGATAAGGACTGGGCGGCATCCGATGAGGTCCGGGATCTTCTCCTTGAGCGAGGCATCATCCTTAAGGACAGCCCCGAGGGGACGACATGGGAAGTGCGGACCTGATCATCAGGGAACGGTTAACCGATCGCGGGGGGATAACTGTTTACTAAACACCGGCCCAGTGACCAATACGACAAAAGGGGGAAAAGATATGACACGTATGCCAGCAGTTGCCGATCGTTTTTATCCCGGAGACCCGCAAGAGCTCCGCTCAGCCCTGTCCATGTTAATTCCGAGGGTCGCCGAAGAGGAAAAACGACCGGCCCTGGCAGTGATGCTGCCCCATGCCGGATACGTCTACTCCGGAGCCACTGCCGGTGCAACCATCAGCCGGGTCAAGGTGCCGGAGACCGTAATCATCCTGGGCCCCAATCATCATGGCCGGGGTGCACCCCTTGCACTGGGGACCGAAGACTGGCGCATGCCCCTTGGTACCGTGGCCATAGACCGGCAACTGGCCGCCTCTATTCTCAATCAATCCAGCACCATTGTCGAGGATTCCCACGCCCATCTTCTTGAGCACTCGCTGGAGGTACAGGTTCCTTTTTTCCAGCAGGTGCAGTCCCGGTTGCGCATTGTCCCCCTGGTGATCAGCCACATCTCCTATCAACAGTGCCAGGCTGTGGCCCGCGAACTGGCCACCGCAATCAGAGCATATCCGCACCCTGCCCTGCTGGCCGCATCCACGGATATGAGCCATTATGAATCACGCCAGCAGGCCAGCCGAAAAGACCAATTGGCAATCGAGCGAATCCTGGCCCTTGATCCCGAAGGACTTTACAGCACTGTTATTGGTCAGGACATTTCCATGTGCGGGATCATCCCCACCACCATTTCCCTGTTGACCGCCATGGAACTGGGCGCAACCCAGGCTGAGCTGGTGCGGTACACCGATTCCGGAGAGGCAACCGGCGACACCTCCCAGGTGGTTGGCTACGCCGGTTTGATCATCTCTTGATCAAGTTGCCCAGGCGAACAATGCTCAGTTACCCACCAGGATTCACGATCCTTTGCGGCCTGCGTATTTTCCCTTGACAACCAAGGTTATTTTTCCTACTTTTACGCCGATATTTTCACCGAAATGGGGGATGGTCTAACGGCAAGACAGCGGACTCTGACTCCGCTTATCGGGGTTCGAATCCCTGTCCCCCAGCCAAGTAAATACTAGCACGTAAGGTTAATAAACCTTACGTGCTTTTTTTCTTTACATGTTTTTTGCAGGCACGTTGTAAGCAGATCTCGACAATGCCTCCTGCCAATGTTACGCACGCTCTGAGGGCAATCTCCCCCGTTTAGACCACCAAACTTCTCCACTCATCAATTTTCTCTATCCCCCCCTCACCAGCACCCTTGCTGAATTTTCACGCAAAAAAATAATACTTACTCGCTGCACAGATGCCTGCCACAGGGTGGAAACAGGTAAATATACCTATGGATCTATAAGTTTTTTTACCGGATTGTATTTTTTTAGCAAACGGGGTAGGAAAACGGATAGGCATTCTCATCAGGGGAAATTACTATCGATGGTAAATTTTCGCCAGAGGGGTGTCCGGCAACGGAGTTGGAGGAGACCGTACCAAAAGGACTTTTGCAAGGAGACGGCTATGAAACCGAGGTACAGTTTAATGGTCCAGCGCCAGGCTATAATGGCTCTGGCGTTTGTCTTCATGATGTTTGGCCTCGTAATTTTTCCCGTGCAGGCCCAGACCCTTACGCCGGGACAAATCTTCGAAAAAGTCAGGGACTCCGTTGTCATCGTAAAAACCTATGACGGTAAGGGGAAACTCAAGAGTCAGGGAAGCGGCACCCTTCTCCCTAACGGAAAAATCGCCACCTACAGGCTTGTTGTGGAGGGCGGCACATCATTCCAGGTAGGTAGCGGCGGTCAGTTTGTCCCCGCTTCCCTGTATGCGGAAGATTTCGACAAGGATATCTGCTTTCTTGAGGCCAAGGGCCTCAACAGCACGCCTGTGGAGTTGGGCAAGACCTCAAGCCTTAAGATAGGAGACCGTGTCTATGCTGTCGGGGCACCACAAGGCTTGGGACTTTCCCTGTCTGATGGCATTGTTTCCCAGCTTAGAGGTGTTAGGCCACTCATTATTCAGACGACAACCGCAATCTCTCCCGGATCAAGCGGTGGGGGGCTTTTCGATAGCAGGGGTAGAATGGTAGGCTTGACCATTTTGTACGTGGAGGGCGGGCAAAGTCTCAATTTCGCCCTACCAGTTGAGTGGTTGAGCGAAGTCAAACCAGGCAAGACGTCGGTGACAAAGGATAGAAGCAGAGTCGGTTGGTTGATGGGAGCCGCTGCTCGTTCCTCCAAAAAAGACTGGTCGGGTTTATATGTCTGGTCCTTATTGTGGACGACT
>SKJK01000311.1 GCA_007121995.1 Desulfobulbaceae bacterium | reverse complement strand
TACACTGCTCCAGATGGACAGGTGAAGGTGGAGTGCATTCTGCACGACGAGACGATCTGGCTGACACAAAAGCGTATTGTGGAGCTGTTTGGGGTGGGTGTTCCGGCTATTTCGAAGCATTTAGACAATATTTATCAAGGTGGTGAATTGACCAGGGAAGCAACTGTTTCCATTTTGGAAACAGTTCAGCAGGAAGGCCCCCGGCAAGTCAAACGAAAGCTGGAATTTTACAACCTGGACGCCATCATTTCAGTGGGCTATCGGGTAAACTCCTCCAAAGCTACCCAGTTCCGTATTTGGGCCACGCAACTGCTGAAAGAATACATCACCAAGGGTTTTGCCATGGATGATGAGCGGCTGAAGAACGGGCGATATTTCGGCAGGGACTATTTCCCCGAACTGCTGGAGCGAGTCCGTTCCATCCGTGCCTCCGAACGTCGGATTTACTAAAAGATCACCGACATTTTTGCCGAATGCAGTATCGATTGTGATCCGAAATCGGAGACCACCCGAAATTTCTACGCCCATGTGCAGGATAAGTTCCACTTCGCCATCACCGGTCACACCGCTGCGGAAATTATCTACCTGCATGCCAATGCCGAGAAACCGCTGATGGGCATGATGGCCTACAAGAACGCACCGGATGGACGGGTGCTGAAGTCTGATGTGGCGGTTGGTAAGAACTATCTACAGGAAGATGAAATAAAAAAACTGGAACGAGCTGTTACCGGTTTTTTTTACTACATCGAGCGGATCATTGAAAACCGCACCACCTTCACCATGGAAAGCTTTGCCGAAAGCGTGAACCGTTTCTTGGAGTTCAACGAATACAAAATCCTTGAAGGCTTTGGCTCCGTCTCCCGCAAGCAGGCCGATGAAAAGGCATTCGCAGAATACGACAAGTTCAACAAAACCCAGCGCATCGAATCGGACTTCGACAAAATGGTCAAACAGCTGCCACCTGCAGAAAGAGGAACCACAAATGAAGACGAATAAACATGAATCAGGAAAAAGAGAAACGCAATGAGTGTTCATTGGTGCGCCTCCGTTGTTAACAACGGAGGCGCACGATGAAGATACATTTTTATAATCCTTATATCTTACAGATTCGTAAAAAGTCGGAAAACAAGCGTGGGTGCCCATTATGTGGTTGTGTGCTTACCTGCTACACTACAATATTTTGGGCATTGATCTTGAAGCTAGGACTTTTTACGACTTCATCATATCTATATACTGTCCCCGGAATACTAAATCAGGTAATACGGTGTGACAATCTACACTGGTACCGAAAGGACCATTTTCTCCCATGATTCAAATACTCCTGTCGATAGGCCGTTACCCAACCAGCCCTCGCCAGTCGGTGAGATGGTAGAAAGGAAAATGGGGCCAGTTGTGGACGGTTGCGCTTCTGCCCCAGGCGCGCATCTGGTTTCGTCCGGAGAAAATACGATCGCGGCTGGTGACGATTTTATGGGTATAGATATCCGCTGCTGGTCCCTGTTGGCTGTACAGGCTGCGAATGGCAGTAAGTTCATCGAGCAGTTCCGGGGCCTGCCGTTGGGGGCGATGGGTCAAAAACCGCTGGCACTGGTCCGGATCGTCAAACATGGCCTGGAAAAAGCCCTCCTGGGCCTCGGCATCAAAACCGTGGACCAGTTCATCATATTTTTCCGGCGGGATGCCCCGCTTGCCATCCACGGGAAAGAGGGTGCCGCCGATGGCGGTACGGGAAGCAAACATATCTGCCTGATCGGCCAGGAAATGGGCCGCCACCCACACCCCCATGGACCAGGTGATCAGATGCAGGCGTTCATAGCCGACAAAGGACTGCAGGGTAAAGGGTTGCAGATGCCGATAATCAAAGAACATGCACAGATCGCAATCTGCTGCGGTGATTTCCAGGAACGGGGTGGGATCCATGCCCCATCCACTGACAAAAACGATACATTCGCGATGCTGGTGGCGGTGCAGCCAGGTCGATTGCATAAGCTCAGTCCAGGGCCGCGGCGATGATACCAGGCAGCGGCGCCAGCTGCTCCCAGTCCATGGCGGCATTGAGGGAGAGGCGCAGCCGTGAAGTGCCCGCCGGAACCGTGGGCGGCCGCACCGCTTTCACCCAGTATCCCTGGGCGCAGATTCGTTCCGCCGCGTTCACGGCCCGGGCCGCATCGCCGACCATGACCGGGACAATATTGCTGCTGCCATGGGTGCGCAGTCCGGCCTGAACCAGGGCCTCGCGGAACTGGGCCGCCATCCGGTCGACCTTGTCGCGCTGCTCCCGCATGTGGGGAATCCGGCGAAGGACAGAGGAGAGCCAATGCACGGAGATCGGCGGCAGTCCGGTGGTGAAAATCTGTGAACGGGCGGTATTGAGGAGGAAATCAATCAGCACTTGAGCACCGACGACAAAGGCCCCCTGACCGCCAAAGGCCTTGCCAAAGGTCCCGGTGAGAATCTCAATATCGCCGACAACGCCCTGCTCTTCCGCCAGACCGCAGCCCTGCTCTCCCCTGATGCCTACCCCGTGGGCCTCATCCACATACAGGGCGGCCCGCCAGCGATCCTTGATGCGGACCAGCTCCTGCAGGTCTGCAGTATCGCCGTCCATGCTGAAGATAGATTCAGTGACAATGAAGACCTGATTGTACTGTTGCCGCCATCGGGAGAGCAGATCCTCGATGGTCTGGTAGTCCAGATGGGGATAGCGAATGAGCCTGGCCCGGGACAGGCGCATACCGTCGATCAGGCTGGCATGGCAGAGTTTATCGGCGAGAATAAGTTCCTGCTTAGTCGTCAGCGCCGGCAGGATGCACATATTGAGATGATAGCCGGAATTGAAGACCAGGGCGGCCTCAGCCTGGTACAGCGAGGTCAACTGGTGTTCCAGTTGGCGATATGGCAGGGTATTGCCGGTCATCAGCCGGGAAGCGGTGCTGCCCAGACCGTAGCATTCAAGCAGATTTTCTTCGTTTTGTTCCTGGTAAAATTGCCGCAGCAGCTCCCGGTTGGTTGCCAGCCCCAGGTAGTCGTTCCCGGCGAGATTGAGGTATGGGCGGCCGTCGATATCGATGCGCCCCTGATCCAGATGCATCACCGGGACCAGAGAGCGGCGCTGCCCCTGTTGATCGATATCGGTTAACAATCCAGCGAGATGTTGGTGGAGATCAGCTGACATGGAATACGGTCTTTTTTCTAAAGGAGCGCATACAGGGCTTCATTGAAGCCCACCAGGAGACGATCCCCGACCAGTAGCGTCGGGGCTCGCAGATTGCCGGTCCGACCAAGGGTCTGGCGGAGGATTTCGTCTCTGTCGTCGATTTGCGGATCAAAGATGAGCTGTTTGCTGCCCCGGGCAACATGTATCTCTCGTGCCCTGCTCAGCAGTCGCCAGGCCTCATCCCCGGCCAGTGCTTTTTTTCTCGCATCAATGGCCTGGGCGATGGACAGATTCTTTTGTTTGAGCACAGCCTGTGCTTTGGTGCACGACGCTCAGCCTTTTCTCAGATATGCCCAGTCAATCTGCATCATGTACTCCTTGCAAAGGAAAACAGGGTTGAATCAAACCACAGCGGAGGACAGAGTCCTGGCTCGGTCGCCGGGAACCGTGTCTACCATTACCCTTTCCCCCGGTGCAAAGCAAGGCAGACAGGGGCCTATCTATCAATAATTTTTCCCGCCCGTATGGATCAGGGTTTTCGAAACAAGCGGAATCCGGTACAGGGAGAGGGAGACTCTTTGTTCACCCCCATTTCATCTACCTGCACCACGCCCCCATGACAACCACATCATCCCAACCCAACGAACCGGCAGGCGAATTGCTGTTGCGCACCATGCCCATGCCGGCGGACACCAGTTTTAACGGCGATATTTTCGGTGGCTGGATCATGTCGCAAATGGACATCGCTGGCAGCATCCTGGCCAAGGAGGTCACTCGGACCAGGACAGCCACAGTTGCCGTGGAAAGCATGCAATTCATCAAACCGGTCAAAGTCGGCGATGTTGTCTGCTGCTACGGCCGGGTGCTCCGCATCGGCACCACCTCGGTGACCATCATGCTTGAAGTCTGGGTGCGGCCGATTCTGCATTCCTCGGCTGACCGGTTCACCACTTTCAAGGTCACCGAGGCAGCCTTCACCTATGTATCCCTTGATGAACAGGGCAACAAACAGCCCATCACCAGCACATCACGGCACCCTTGAACCTGCCCGCAATCAACCGGAAAGGATTTTGGTATCCTCAAGGACGATTTCCAGCTCTGCCAGATCAATTTCATTGAGATTGAGCAGGTCAGCCTCGAGGGTGGCGGGCAGAAGCAGGGAGGCATTGCGCACCAGGCCGATACCGAGTTTATGGCAGACCAGATTGGCCATACGCACCACCAGCAGGAGAACGTTCTTGCTGTCGATCTCGTCTGCATGGTGCTCCCGGGCAATAACACAGAAATGATCGGGCATGTTCCATTGCTCGAGCAGTTTCCCTCCTTCCCGCGCATGGAGTTTGTCCATAGCCTCCAGAAGCAGAGCATCGGTGACCTTGACGTCCTTATTGGCTCGCTTAACCTGTTCAATCACCATTAATATGAACAATTTGCCGACATCGTGGAACAGTCCGGCGAAAAAGGCCTGTCCCGAATCTATGCCATAGTTATACCGCTTACTCAGCCACACCGCCCCATAGGCACATCCCACGGAATGCTGCCAGAGCTTTTTCATCACCAGGCGGAGCACTTTATCATTGCTCTTGAAATGCTGCTGCGACGTAGCGAGCAGGACGATTTTTTCCACCTCTTGCACTCCAAGGCGCATGACCGCGGCCCGCACCGTACTGACCTCGGTAAGGCCTCGGTAAAAAGAGGAGTTGGCAATTTTCAGCACCTGGGTGGAGAGGGCCTGATCAGCGGTGATGATCTTTTCAATGATGCGGATGTCGGGCTCCACTTTTGCCAGTTCCTGCTGGATGCGGCTGGCAGCGGCACTGAACACCGGCAAAGGCACGTTATCGGCATCTATAGCCCGATTGACAG
>SKJK01000112.1 GCA_007121995.1 Desulfobulbaceae bacterium | reverse complement strand
TTTCCCAACATGGTGGTGCAGATGATCAATGTAGGTGAATCGGTGGGTGCACTGGATACCATGCTGGAAAAAATCGCTGATTTTTATGACGAAGAAGTGGACCAGGCAGTGGATAACCTGACTGCCATGATAGAGCCCTTCATGATGGTTTTTCTTGGTGGCATGATTGGCGGACTTGTAGTAGCTATGTACCTGCCGATCTTCCAGATGGCTGGAAACATCTGATCCCCTCTTTATCACAGGAGCATATAACGTTATGAGTGAAATCACTGGTATACTGGCACGAGAAATACTCGATTCAAGAGGCAATCCCACCGTGGAAGTCGAGGTCAGCCTCGAAACAGGTGCCAAGGCACAGGCCGCTGTCCCTTCCGGAGCCTCCACCGGCACCAGAGAGGCCTTGGAAATGCGGGATGGAGATGCCAGCCGATATGGTGGCAAGGGTGTACGTAAGGCAGTTGGCAATGTCAACGAAACCATAGCCCCGGCCCTGCTCGGCTTCGAGTCCTCTGAGCAGGTGGTTATCGACAACGCCATGCTGGAACTTGACGGCACCGCCAACAAGGAACAACTTGGGGCCAACGCCATTCTCGGCGTCTCCATGGCCGTTGCCAAAGCCACGGCCATGGAACTGGATCTGCCTCTGTATCAGTACCTTGGCGGTGTCAATGCCAAAACCCTGCCTGTGCCCATGATGAACATTCTCAACGGTGGGTCTCATGCCGACAACAATGTTGATATCCAGGAGTTCATGATTCTTCCCGCTGGTGCACCATCATTTACAGAGGCACTGCGCATGGGTACCGAAACGTTCCATGCCTTGAAGGCAGTGCTGAAAAAACGCGGCTTGCAAACCGGGGGCGGAGATGAAGGCGGTTTTGCCCCCAATCTGCGTTCCAATGAAGAGGCCATGGAAGCGATCCTCGAAGGCATTGTCCAGGCCGGATATTCGCCCGGAAAAGACATTTTTATTGGTATTGATGCGGCGGCCAGTGAATTTTATTCTTCCCAGGACAACGTGTATATCCTGGGTGCGGAGAAAAGCCCGAAAAAATCAGCTGCGGAAATGATTGCCTTTTACACTGACTGGGTCAACAAATACCCGCTGATCACCATCGAAGACGGGCTGGAAGAATCCGACTGGCCAGGGTGGCAGGAACTGACTAAAGCACTGGGACACAAAATTCAGCTGGTTGGCGACGATATTTTCGTCACCAACACCACCATACTGCGCAAAGGTATCAAGGACACCATTGCCAACTCCATCCTCATCAAGCTCAATCAGATCGGCACGGTCACGGAAACCATTGATGCCGTGGACATGGCCCATCGAGCTGCATACACCGCGGTCATCTCACATCGCTCCGGCGAGACCGAGGATGCGACCATTGCCGACCTGGCGGTTGCCCTGAATACCGGTCAAATCAAAACCGGTGCACCATCACGAAGCGATCGGGTAGCCAAATACAATCAGTTATTGCGTATCGAAGCGGAACTGGGCCCGGCCGCTCGCTTTGCGGGCACGGACGCTTTTTTGTTTCTAAATAAAACACCATCTTGACAACTAACCGTAATAATTTATATTATTAAATAAAACAAACGAACTTTTGCCCCTCACCGTGGCACCAAGGAGAGACAAACATGACGCTGACCAAGGCAGATCTCGTGCAACAGGTATATAAGAGCCATCCTAACCTGACCAAATCACAATCCACCGAGTCAGTGGAAACTTTTTTATCGTTGTCCAAAGAGTCTCTGATTACTGGAGATGATCTGCTCCTTAGCGGATTTGGTAAATTCAACGTTAAGAACAAAAAATCCCGTCGGGGCAGAAACCCACAAACCGGCAGCGAACTGACCCTCGATGCAAGACGGGTAGTCACCTTCAAACCATCGGGGATTCTCCGCTCGCGGATCAACTCGGATTGAATCAATCTCGCCGGTCATCAACTTTCCATCGCGAACGATCAGGCTGCTGTGCGCAAGGTAACTCCAGTCAGCAGTCTGTGTTCCGTATCTTGAGTGCCGGGGCAATCGGTTTGAGAAACAGAGTACGTCAATTGATTATGTGCACCCGGTGACATAGGGTACCTGCGCCTCCTTCGTCGTATTATCTCTCTCTACCTGCGACCGTCATGTCTCATTCTCTCTTGGAATCTCCGCAATTCAGCTTTCAGTCCATCAACCTGGGCTCCGTCGATTTTCCTGACAGTTTTCTCCGCTTCCTCCACGATGACCACATTGAAGAAGCAGCGCTTGATCCTATACGTTCCTTGGGGCAGATCCATCCTTTGCCCGTCCATGAGCAGGACAACGGTCGTTTCCATCTGCTTGGGGGATATACCTCTTTTGTCGTCCTCAAGAAACTTGGCCTGCAAAAAGGTATCGCCCAGATTACGCCTGTCGCCACTCCACCACTCACCCTGTACGCTATTCAAATCCTCCATGACCTGCCAGCCTTTCGGGCCAACCTCATCCTGCAAGCCTATGTACTCCGCCAGGCACATCAATACCTGCCCCGGGAAGAACTGTCATCTCTACTCAGCCTGTTGGGATATAACTCGAATAGCTGCAAAATCAAAGACCTCACAGCTCTTTTGGATCTCGCTCCCGAAGCAATCCTTGCCCTGCATCGGGGCCTTCTTTCCCTTAAGACAGGAAAACAGCTGACCAAGCATACCCGGGAGGATCAGCGCTGCATAGTAGAGCTGATTGCCATGTATCGGCTTGGTGGTTCAAAACAGCAAAAACTGATTGAGTTGTTGACTGAATTAACCCTGCGTGACCAACAACCGGTATGGCATTGCATCGCTCAATGGCGTGAAGGTCGTCGCTCGACGACAGAGAATTTGCCTCAGCAGGTGCAGGAGTTACTGGGGTATCTGTCTGCCAAGAGTGCTCCAACCAGTACCAGGGCAAAGGAAGCGTTTCATACGATGGTCCGCCAAATGCGACCGCCGAAAAACATAACCATTGACCACAGCCTCTCCTTTGAAGACGAACGGTTGACTGTACATCTGGACTTTGCTAACAAAGAAGCCTTGATGGAAAAATGGGAACAGCTCAAAAAAATCATGGCCGGGACGGATCAAGATGATTCATAGCTGAGTAGGGGTCTTGGTATTCCCAGGCGATTTGCAAGCCCCCAAGGCCATCAGACGATGCGCAACTCGTGCTGAATCAGGCCACGAACAAGGATGTCATTACCCAGGAGTTGTACAGTGGGATGACTGAAGATGGAGGTAACCGGTCGGCGTTTGAGATGAAAATTTTCGACCAGCGGTGTGCCCAGATCACCGATGATGAATGGGGCATAAAAAAGGAGCATTTCATCGACCAATCCTTGCCTCCAAACTGCCCCGTGGATTCTGGCCCCGCCCTCGACCAGTACAGAGGTACAATTTTGCTCTCCCAAAAATCTAAACACGGCAACGAGATCGAGATGCTGGACCCTGTTTGTGGGTATGCGCACTACCCTTGCCCCAGCGTCGCTGAGTCGAGCTTCTTTTTGGTGACATGCCGTTTCACCGCAAAACACCCAGGTTTGCGCTGTTGAGTCTTGCCTCAGCATGCGCGCATCCGGCGACAGCCGCAATCTGCTGTCGAGGATGACCCGCAGAGGATCTCTGCTATCTTGTACATCAACTAATCTGGTGGTGAGACTGGGGTCATCAATGAGGGCTGTATCCACGCCGATGAGAATGGCATCGCTTAGATTGCGCAAACGGTGTACATATTCCTTTGACTGTGGACCGGTCAACGGTTCGCCCTGCCCCCGCCTGCGGGATATTCTACCGTCAAGGCTTAACCCAGCTTTCATGGTGATCCATGGAAGCCCGGTACCGCTGTGCTTGATAAAAGGATAATTCAGCGCCCGGCACTGCTCTTCCAGCACTCCGAATCGGACTTCGATACCCTGCTGATGAAGATACTGTGCACCGCCTCCAGTCACCTTGGGGTTAGGGTCAGGCATACCGATGACCACCGTGGAAAGACCTGCACGCAAAATTGCCTCGGTGCAGGGAGGAGTCCGGCCGTGATGATGACAGGGTTCCAAGGTGACATACAAGACACCGCCCCGGGCCCGTTGGCCGGCATTGGCAATGGCGTGGACCTCGGCGTGGGGCGTACCGACTTTTTGATGATACCCCCAGCCAACCACTTGATTCTGTTGCACGATCACTGCTCCAACCGCCGGGTTAGGAGAAGTCCGTCCTAATCCTTTTTCCGCCTCGAGCACTGCCAGAGCCATGTATCGGCTGTCTTCGTTCTCCACTCCCATCACCTCTGCAATCAGTGTTTTCCCTGTTCACCAAGAAAGAGTTTTAATTCTTCCATAAACTCGTTGACATCTCTGAATTGCCGATAAACTGAAGCAAAACGGACATAAGCCACCTCATTCAAATTGGGCAGCGACTCCATGACCCACTCGCCTATCTGTCTGGTGGAGATCTCCTTACCTCCATAATCCTGCAGCTTGTGTTCAATGTCATCGACAAAGGCATCGATGTCAGCCATGCTCACCGCCAGTTTTTCGCAGGCTTTTTCCAGGCCTGCGATAATCTTACCCCGATCCCATGGTTCCCTTCTGCCATCTTTCTTTATCAGCATAGGCAGCATCAATTCAATCCGCTCATACGTGGTGAATCGTTGCTGGCATGAGGTACACTCACGACGACGTCTGGTGATGGTTTTGTCCTTGTTGATTCTGGAATCAATAACTTTGCTGTCGAGATGACCGCAATAGGGACATTTCATGAATACTCCTCAAAACGTAAACGTTTACCGGGTGCAAGCAAAAAACTGCCTGACCTGGAAGCTGAAACCGTTTACAGGGTATTTTCAGGACTCACAGTACGAGAGTGCACCCATGGGGGCAATAACGCTGTCAAAAAGATGGGATTGGAGTATCGCCCACAGGGATGGGGCTCGGCTCCTATGTGAGAGTGTCGGAAACAACGAACATCATCTACTTGTGCCCGATGAACTGGTACAAAAAATCGGCAGCCATGATCAGCGTGCCGGCGGGAAAAATGTCGGGCCAGAATGCAGACGG